>NZ_BAABIK010000029.1:0-68705 GCF_039542725.1 Streptomonospora halophila
CTGCCTCGGCGCCGCCGCCGGCGGCGAGGGCCCGGCGCCGGGCCGCGGCGACGCGCCGCTCGCGCACCGACCGCGCGGAGTCGTCGCCCAGGCGCGCGACGCCCACCAGGCTCCACACGAACAGGTTGACGCCGAACGCCATGCCGAGCAGGAGCGGTAGCGGGGTGGTCTCGGCCGCGGAGTCGAGCGCGAACCTGAGCCACTGTACGAAGAGCGTCACGGCGAGTGCGAGGGCGATCGCCCCGGCGAGCCAACTTCCGATGAAACGTGCCGTACGCACGGGTTGTCCTCCTGGCGAGGTTCGAGAGGTTCGACCGATGTCGGCGCAAGAACCGGCGATAAGTTGACGCTCCCAGGAGGCGGAAAGTTCACCTGGTCGCGCGTCCTATCTAGGCCACACGAATCCTATGTACTTGCGGTCGGGGGTGCCCGTTGATGCAATACCTTAGGTAGCCGTAGCCCGCGCGGCCGACAGCAGCACGCCCGATGTCCGTAGATTCTTCATAATTCTGCACGCTCGAATCAGTCGATATCAGTCTTCCGACCCACACCCATGACCGGACCGGCCCAGCATCCGTGAGCAGGGCCGACGCCGCGGAATCCGTGCTGGTCACCAGCACTCCACGTGCCCCAGCCGCCTCGGAGAGGAACCGCAGTGCGCGTCGCCATGCACCAGCCGCATTATCTGCCGTGGTTGGGACTCATCGACAAGGCAGACCGGAGTGACCTCTTTGTCGTACTTGATCATGTTCAATACGAGCGCCGCGGCTGGCAAAACCGTAACTACGTCGCCACGAAGAGCGGTCCCGTCCTACTGACCGTTCCGGTAATACAACGCAACCGCGACGAACGAATCCTGGACAAAGAGCTCGACAACTCCCGTACCTGGCGCGAGAAGCACCGCAGGACGCTGGAGGAACACTGCTACCGCGGAGCTCCGTTCTGGGCGGAGCTCCGCGAGCGCTTTCTCGGCGTCTACGACCGGGATTGGAACAGTCTGGCCGACCTCGCCCTGGCCACGATGCGCGACGCCCTCGACGGTTTCGGCATCGCGACCCCGGTGGTGCGCGCAAGCGAGCTCGGCGAGTTCCCCGGTCAGAAGAGCGAGCTGCTCGCCCAGCTCGCGGCCAAGGTCGGTGCCACCACGATGCTCTCGGGCGAGGGCGCGCGCGACTACATCGACACCGAGGTCTTCCGCCGCTACGGAATCGCGGTGGAGTGGCAGCGCTTCCGGCACCCCCGGTATCCGCAGCACAACCGGGCCGAGGAGGACTTCCTTCCTCGGATGGCCGCGCTCGACCTGCTCGCAAACGTCGGCCCGGCCGCCGCTCTGCGCGCGCTACGGAGCACCCGAGCCCGGGACTCGGGCGGCTGACCGCCCGCGCACTGCCGGCTCCGGCCGCGCCGGCCGGGCATCGGGCCTTCGGCTCCCGACTCGGCGGAGCATCCAGCACAGCCGAACCAGACCGCCGGTCTGCACCTCGCGACACACCCCGCTGCCGTCCGCAGACGCGTCGGCCCGCGCTACTAGCGCACCATCCGGATCCCTCGCGAAGGACGCCGCATCATGTTCGACTGGTCCCAGCAGCGCCTCCTGGTCATCGCCCCGCACCCCGACGACGAAGTCCTGGGCTGCGGCGGGCTTCTCCACAAGGCCAAGTCCGCCGGCGCCGAGGTGTACGTGCAGTTCCTGACCGTCGGCGACACCGCCGACGTCTCCGACAAGGGGTTCTCCACTGCGAGCGAGCGCGTAGCCGAGATCAAGGAGGTGGCCGACCACTACCGCTGGGACGACTGGCACATCGCGTTCCCCGGCGACGACTACCACCTGCGGCTCGACACCCTCCCGCGCTTCGAGGTCGCCAACATCATCGAGCGGCAGAGCCCGATCTCCGTCACGTCGGTCCGGCCCACCGCGGTGCTCGCGCCGCACCGGCTCAGCTACAACCAGGACCACCAGGTCGCGGCCGAAGCGGTGCACACCGCGCTGCGTCCGTCCGACGCGCGGCGGCGCCACCACCCCTGCCTCGTGCTCTCCTACGAGGAGGCCGCCGACCAGTGGCGCCAGGAGCCGGCGCCCGCACCGAACATGCTGGTCGAGCTCGACGAGGCCGCGATCGAAGCGAAGATCGCCGCAATGCGCCTGTACGGCAGCCAGTTCCACGATCACCCGCACACGCGGTCCGAGCTCACTCTGCAGAGCCTGGCCGTGCTGCGCGGGATGCAGGGCGGGGTTGCGTTCGCAGAGGGCTATCACGCGACACGCATGCTGGCCTGAGTACGTCCTCCGGCCGGCACCGCCCCCGCCACACGGAATACCGCGTATCCCAGACCCTGAAAGAGGGGGAGGCACCTTGAAAGCCGTTGTGACCGGCGGAGCCGGATTCATCGGGTCGCACCTGTGCGACCACCTGATCGCCGAGGGGCACCAGGTCGTGGCCCTGGACGACTTGTCGACCGGTTCCGAGTCCAACCTGGAGCAGCTCAGCGGGCACCCCGACTTCGAGCTGGTGAAAGGCTCGGTGCTGGACGAAGTGCTCGTGGACGATGTCGTCGCCGCCGGCGACACCGTCTTCCACCTGGCCGCGGCGGTGGGTGTGCACACCATTGTGGACAAGCCGCTGGAGTCGCTGCGCACCAACCTGCACGGCACCGAGAACGTCGTCGAGGCCGCCGTCCGGCGGCGGGCACGCTACCTCGTCGCCTCCACGAGCGAGGTCTACGGCAAGAACGACGCCGAAGGACTCGCCGAGGACGCGGACAGGATCCTCGGCTCGCCCCTGAAGAGCCGATGGTCCTACGCCGCCGCCAAGGGGCTCGACGAGCTCGTCGCCTACGTCCACGGCGGAGCCTCGGGCCTGCCCTGCGTCATCACGAGGTTCTTCAACATCGTCGGGCCCCGCCAGACGGGCCGCTACGGCATGGTCGTGCCGCGGTTCGTCGACCAGGCGCTGGCCGGCGAGCCGGTCACCGTCTACGGCGAGGGAACCCAGCGCCGGTGCTTCGGCTCGGTCTTCGACGTCGTTCCGGCAATGGTGCGCCTGCTGGAGACCCCCGCCGCCTACAACCGCGCCGTGAACCTCGGCGGCAAGGAGGAGGTCTCCATCTCCGAACTCGCCCAGCGGGTGATCGATCTCACCGGATCGGACAGCGCGGTGCGCCACGTGCCCTACGAGGAGGCCTACGGCGAAGGCTACGAGGACATGCGGCGGCGCATGCCCGACACCTCGCTGGCTGCGGGCCTGATCGACTACGAGCCCCGGTGGAGGCTCGACGACATCGTCACCTCCGTCCTCGACGACAAGCGGGCGGGCTCACCGGCCGCGCACGCCGCCCTGGCGTCCTGATTCCCGGGCGCTGATCCCGATCCTGCTGGGCGAAGGGCCGGATTCCCGCTGTCCGGCCCCGGGGCGCTCACCGTGAGCGGGCACGCGCGTCACGCCACCAGACCACCCACGGCGACCGCGATCGCCAGTAGGCAGGAGGAGGCGCTGACCAGCACCAGCGCCCACGGCCGGGCCACCGGTGCGGGCGGGCGGCCGGTCCGGTCGTCGTGCAGCCCGTGCTCCGTGGCGCGCCAGCGCCGGCGCAGGTGCACGATGAGCACACCCAGTGCCGCCAGCACGCCCAGGACAGGGAACAGCCGGTACAGCGGGTCGCCGCCGTGCTGCGCTCCGCCCGGTTCCAGCGGGTCGCGCAGGTAGAGCATTGCCACGACGATGACCACGATCACGGTCCGCTGCCAGGCGAGCAGCGTGCGCTCGGCCTGCAGGCCGGCGGAGCGCGGCTCGCGCTCGGGCCGCGGCGGTCGGGGCGGTCGGGGCCCGGTTCCGGAGCCGCCCTCGGAAGGTGCGCTCACGACCAGTAGTTCCCGAACAGCACGACCGCGCAGACCAGGGCGACCCCGACCGCGGTCAGCACGGGCAGTGCGCTCATGGGCAGCGGCTGGTCGCGGCGCATCGCCTTCTGCACGTGCAGCCAGCGCAGCGGCGCGTAGACGGTGATCACGACGGCCAGGCCGGTGAGCGCGAACCCGACCGCCAGCTTCACTCCGGAGTGCCAGTCCAGCGGGACCAGGTGCAGCACGGCCACCGCCCCGGCGATGAGCGCGAGGGCCGTGCGGATCCAGGCCAGGAAGGTGCGCTCGTTGGCCAGCGTGAAGCGGTAGTCCGGTTCGGCGCCCCGCGAACCGCCGGAACGCCCTCCGCTCGAACCCGCCTTCCCCTCGCCCGAGGGGTCTCTACCCGCCGCCATTCCCGCCCTTCCGTCGGCGACCGCCCTCCGGGCGGCCGGTGCGTTCCGATCATCCTGTCGCAATGACCCTAGTGACCTCGGCATATTCCTCCCAAACCGGTATTGAACCGGTGTTTTGTAGGGATCTGCGAGGGTGAACGGGCGGACCTTCGCGGGTAGCGGGCAACACGCGGCGCCGGGCCCGGCCGCCGATATGACGGCCGGCAAGGGGAGGGCATAGCGTCGCCCCCGGGCCCTGGAGGCTCGACACCGCGGGTGTGCCCTGATCTGTGGCCACGGCGAGGCTTGTGGAACAAAACAGCGGGCACGACCGCTCTACGAGGCAGCACGTAACCGACCCGTCAGCAGGAGACTTCGTGGCCACGAAAGAACTCACCAAGGACAACTTCAACGAGACCCTGACGGAGAACGAGTTCGTTCTCATCGACTTCTGGGCGTCCTGGTGCGGACCCTGCAAGCAGTTCGCCCCGGTCTACGAAGAGGCCTCGGAGAAGCACGACGACCTGCTCTTCGCCAAGGTCGACACCGAGGACCAGCAGGAGTTGGCCGCCAGCTTCGACATCCAGTCCATCCCCACGCTGATGGTGGTCCGGGACAAGACCGTGATCTACGCCCAGCCGGGCGCGCTGCCGAAGGAGAGCCTGGAAGACCTCATCCGCCAGGCCCGCGAGCTCGACATGGAAGAGGTCCGCAAGGAGATCGAGAAGCAGCAGGCCGACGGCGAGGCACCGGCCGAGTGAACGCACGCCGTGCCCGGGGGCGTACCCGTACGGGTGCGCCCCCTTCGTCGTATGGTCAGGCCGCGGGCGCGGGCCCCGTCCGCGCGAGATAGACCACGTCGGGCTCCCCCGCCCGTGCGGGGACCTCGATGGTCTCGACCGCGCCGAACTCGCGTTCCAGCAGTCCGGCGAAGTCCGGCGCGCGCATGGCGCTCCAGAAGGCCACGGCGCCGCCCGGCCGGAGCAGCCTCCGCAGCCGCTCAAGCGCGGCGGGCTCGTACAGCCGGCCGTTGCCCTCGACCACTGTCCAGTCCGGCCCGTTGTCGGTGTCCAGGCAGACCACGTCGGCCCAGGGCCCGGCGCCTTCGGCCTCCTCGGCGGCAGCGGCGAGCCACGCGCCGAAGTCGGCGCAGACCACCTCGCACCGCGGATCGGCGAGGACACCGCCCGCGGCGTCGCCCAGCGGGCCGCGGTGCCATTCGACGACCGCGGGTTCCAGCTCGACCACCCGTACACGCTCCACGCGCGGGTCGTCCAGCGCCTCGCGGACCGAGAAGCCCACGCCCAGACCGGCGATCAGCACCCGCGCGCCCGGTGCGCCGCGGCCGCCGTCGGGCAGCGCCGCAAGGCAGGCCCGCACCATCTCCCGCTCGGACGCGCCGTCGCGGGTGTCCATCAGGAACACCCCGTTGCTGATGATCTCGAAGTGGTCCCCGGAGCGCCGCAGCACCAGCTCCCCGCCGGTGGCCCCGACGGTGCGTTCGACGACCGCCGGTTCGGGCCCGAAGCCCGCGGGCGGTGCCGTTGCGCGGTCCACCGGTCCTCCTCGGCGTCGGCTGCTCCCGGGGTCGGAGGATCCGCCCCGGCCGCCGAGTCGGATCCTACCCACCCCGCCGCGAGCCGCCCTAGCCGGCGGGCCGCCCCGTCAGGACGCGCGCGCGTCGATCGCATCGAGGGTCGTCGAGTCCAGCGACGGCAGAGGCGCGGCGGAGGCGAAGTCCTCCGGCGGCCCCTTCCGCACGCCCGACGCCCCGATCTGGAAGTAGATCTGGGTGGTGTGGACGCCGTTGCCCCGCTCGTACATCAACAGCAGGGGCTCGTATGGAGCGGGGAGGTCGGGCAGCTGCGCCGCGGACGCCTTGAGCGCCTCGAAGTGCAACGCGTTCAGGCAGGAGTCGACGACCTCCTTCGACTGGTCGAGCGGGAGCGCCTCGTCCACCCGCCGTACCAGCGCGTCGTCCGCGCGGACGGACGGGGCCAGGGCGGCGGCGAGGTCGCCGAACGGCCATGCCGCCCCGGGAACGGCGCGGAACCACAGCGCGGAGCGGCGGAGGTACTCCTCGAACAGCGCGATCTGCGACCGCTGCTTGCGCGGGTCCTCCACGAACGTGAACCCCGCGATCCGCTCCGCGAGTTCGCCGACGGTGTCACTCATGGCCGATCTCCCGCAGCACGTGGTCGACAAGCTGGTCGAGGTTCGACAGGTCCTCGCTGATCTCGAAGTCCGGCCGCCGGACGCCGATCCTATCCGTCACCGCCCACATGTTCCCGTTCTCGCCCGGAGCCAGGTCGTGGGCGCCGAAGTGGTGGGGACCGGCGTTCGGGCGTCCGTCGTCGTAGTAGCCGGGATGGGTCGAACGGTAGGGGATGTCGCGCTCCATCAGCGCACTCTCCACACCTTCGTGGATCATCAGCCTGCGGAACCGCACCGCCTCGCGAGGCGACAGCTCCCCCGAAGCGGCCTTCTGCCAGAGGGTGCCGACGTGGTCGACGGGGCTGAACAGCCCGGACCGGTGCTGTCCGGGGTCGGTGGCGATCACGTGCTCGCGGGTGAACAGGTGCTCCTTGATGCGGTCGAGGACCGACCGGTCGAAGCCGGTGTTGTCGGCGATCTGCGCGGTGTCGCCGTCGGTGCCGCGGATCTCCTGGTATCTGCGCAGCGCATCCAGGGAGTCGGGGGGCTCCACATAGGTGTTGCCCTGGCCGTCGTGGTAGTAGCCGTTGTCGTCCGTCCAGCCCACCCGGTACATGTCGCCGGTGCTGGTTCCGAGGAACCCCTTGCTGCGGTCTCCCCCCGGAGGCTGGTACGTCTCATCGAGCGGCGGGTCCGGTTGCGGGTCGGGTCGAGGGGAGTCGTCGGGAGGCAGGGAGTCGGAGCCGTCGGGTTCCGCGTCGGCGTCACCGTCGAGCGGCGGCCCCTCGCTTCCGCCCAGGCGCGGGCGCTGGGGTGTCGAGGGGGCGTCCTCGGACGGGTCGGAGTCGGCGTCGCCCGCCGGTTCGGTGTCGACCGGATCCTCGGGCGCGCGGGATTCGCCGTCCGGCACGCCGTCGCCGTCGGGCACGCCGTCGCCGTCGGGCGTGGAGTCGCCGCCCGAGCCGCCGCCCGAACCGCCTCCGCCGCCACCGGGCGCGTCGCCGCCGGTGTCGATCGGGTCGCCGCCGCCGACGGGGGCGGGCTGGGACTCGAAGCCCCTGGCCTCGTCCAGCGCGTCGTCGATGCCATCCATCCGGCTCTCGTCGACGCCGACGCCGTCCAACCTGTCCTGCAGGGCCTGGGTGTTCCCGGGACGGTCGCCGACCTGCTGGAACCCCTCCATGTCGACGTCCTGCCGAGAGCCGTCGGAATCGCCGTTGGAGCCGTCCGAGCCTTCGCCGCCGACCTTGCGCGCCCCCTTGGCCAGGGCCTTGACGATCCCGACGCCGCCCACCGCCATGCTGCCGATGTTGAGAACGCTCTGCGTGATCACGTAGCCCGGCCGGTCGCCCCATTCACGCCAGGGCACGATCGCGTGGGCGAACTCCTTCCAGCCGTTGCCGAGGTTGCCGCCCCACTCGCTCCACGAGCTGACACCCCAGCCGTCCTCGCCGTAGAGCCCGACCAGGCTGCCCAGGCCGGCGAGGGTGTCGCCCCAGTTGGTCTTGAGGTTGTCCCACCACGTGCCCCAGTCGTTGAGGCCTTCCCAGCCGTTCTCACCGTAGAACCCCGCCATAGCGCCGAGGTCCTCGACGATGCCGACGCCGAAGTCCTTCACGCCGTTCCAGGCGTCCTCGTACCAGGGCGCGTCGTACTCCTGCGGCTTCGCCCACGGGGTCTCCACGCCCTCGGGGACCTCGGTGTAGCCGTGGGCCTGCTCGTCGGGGCCGAGCGACCCCTCCTCGCCCGGTGCCGCGGCCACGAACGCGGTGCCGCCGAACAGCGCCGTGATCTTGTTGGCGCATTCCCGCTCGGCGGCCATGTACTCGTTGAGGGCGGCGAGCACGTCGTCGTTCATGCCGTTGTGCTCGTTGACCTTGCCCTCGTCCTCGCGCCAGTCGTCGTCGTCCTCGACGTCGGCGACGAACGCCTCCGCGTCGGCCTTCAGCCCCTGCAGCCTGCCCTTGATCCGCTCGGCTTCGTCGGCGAAGGTCTCCAGCGCGTCGGCGGCCGTGGCGACCGCCTCGTCCACCTCGTCGCCCTTGGTCGCCACCGGGTCGATGGCCGAGAGGAGGAGGTCGTCCTCGGGGGCGGTGTAGATGCCCTCCAGGCCCTTCCACGAGGACTTGATGTCCTGGCCGAACTGGGAGATGTCGCCGCCGTCGGTTCTGAGCGCCGAAGCGGCTGTGCGCAGGTCCTCGGGCTTGACCTGCGGAATCGGAATCGCGCTCGGGTCGATCAGGCCTTCGGTCGCCACGGCACCACCTGGGTTCGGTCAGCGGTCCGCCTACGGCCTCGGGGAGGCGGACCGATGAAGTCGTGCTCTGCCGGCTCGCCGCACCGGCCGAAGACACGGTCTCCGCGGGGGCGGAGCGGGACCGGGACCGGCGGCCGGACAGGTGATCCGGGTTCCATGATGCGCGCGACCGGGCCGCTCGGCGAGCGCTTCGGCCCGTCCGGAACCGGACGCGGAGCGAGGACGCAGATGGGAGGCGTGTGACCGGAAGCGGAGGGAACCGCGGGCGGAGCGAGGGCGTCCGAACCGGGGGATGCGGGCGCGCCGCGGACTCACCCGGACTCACGCGGACGGTGCAGGGGCCGGGTACGCGGGATATCGGCCGCGGCCGGGGGCGTCGGCCGCCGGCCCCACTTACAGGCGGCAGGCGTAGATGTCGGTGACCAGGATCGCGCGGGCGCCGAGCTCCCAGAGGTCGTCCATGATCCGCTGGGCGGACGAGCGGGGGACCATCGCGCGCACGGCCACCCACCCCTCGCGGTGCAGCGGCGAGACGGTGGGCCCCTCCATGCCGGGAGTCAGGGCCACCGCGTCGTCGAGCTGCTCGGCGTGGACGTCGTAGTCCATCATCACGTAGTCGCGCGCCACCAGCACGCCCCGCAGCCGGCGCAGCAGCTGCTCGATCTTGGGGTCCTCCGCGGCGCCGCGCGGGCGGATGACCACGCCTTCGGAGGTCAGGATCGGATCGCCGAACAGCTCCAGCCCGGCGTTGCGCAGCGTCGTCCCGGTCGAGACGACGTCGGCGACCGCGTCGGCCACGCCGAGCTGGATCGAGCTCTCGACCGCGCCGTCGAGGTGGATGACGCGCGCCTCGATCCCCTTCCGTTCGAGGTACTGCTCCAGCAGCCCCTCGAAGGACGTGGCGATCCGCTTGCCCTTGAGGTCGTCGACCGTCATCGCCGCGCCGCCCGGCGCGGCGAAGCGGAAGGTGGAGCCGCCGAAGCCGAGGGCGAGCGCCTCCTCCACCGGTGCACCGGAGTCGAGCAGCATGTCGCGGCCGGTGATGCCGGCCTGCAGGATGCCCTCGCCGACGTAGACGGCGATGTCCTTGGGGCGCAGGAAGAAGAACTCGGCGTCGTTCTCCGGGTCGACCATGACGAGGTCGCGGGAGTCCTTGCGCTGGCGGTAGCCGGCCTCGCGGAGCATGGCGCTGGCGGGTTCGGCGAGCTGGCCCTTGTTGGGCACGGCGATTCGGAGCTGGTCAGCCATGGTGCGGGTGTCCTCGTTGAGCATCGACTTTCGAGCAGGGGCACGGAGTCGGCCGATCGGGGGATGGCGTACCGCCCGGACCGGCCTACAGATGCCGGTAGACGTCTTCGAGGCGCAGCCCGCGGGCCAGCATCAGCACCTGGAGGTGGTAGAGCAGCTGGGAGATCTCCTCGGCCGCGGCGTCGTCCGACTCGTACTCGGCGGCCATCCACACCTCGGCGGCCTCTTCGACGACCTTCTTGCCGATGCCGTGCACGCCGGCGTCCAGCGCCGCGACCGTGCCCGAGCCGTCGGGACGCGTGCGCGCCTTCTCGGACAGCTCGGTGAACAGCTCATCGAAGGTCTTCATGATCACTTTCCTCAGGCGGCGTGCCCTCCCAGCCTAGGCGCACGCCGCCCCCGCTCGTGACTGCGCACGGGCGAACAGCGGGTGAAGGCGGCCCCGCGGTGCGCGCGGCAGGCGGCGGACGCGGCAGGCGGCGGACGCGGCCGCCGCCTCACTCCAGTTCGCGCTGGACCTCCCGGTAGGCGCTGCGGCGCGCGAACGTCTTGAACAGGCTGCGCGGGATGAGCCGCAGCAGCCCGTCGGCGGTCTTGTACTGCTGACCGGGTACGACCGACGTGCGGCCGGCGGCCCAGGCCCGCAGGGACTCGGAGACGATGCGCTCCTTGGCCACGAACGCGATGTCGGGCAGGCTCCTCCGCTGGACGCCGCGCGTCATCTCGGTGCGCACGAAGCCGGGAAGCACGGCGCTGACGTGCACCCCGTGCCCTGCGACCTCCAGGGCCACGCTCTCGCTCCACAGCCGGACGAAGGACTTCGTGGCACCGTAGACCGCGCCGCCGGGGTTGGCGGCCAGCTCTCCGGCCATCGAGGAGACGTTGATGACGCCCATGCGCGGAAGGTCGCCCTCCCCGAGCCCGGCGCGGCGGCGGCGCGCGATCTGCACGGGCAGCACCGCGCGGGCGAGCCGCACGACGGCGCGGATGTTCAGGTCGAGCATGGCGTCGACCCTGTCGGGGTCCTGGCGGACGAACTCGCCGCCCCCGCCCGTGCCCGCGTTGTTGACGAGCAGGTCGATCGGCGCCGCATCGCCGGTCCCGTCGGCGCGCAGCCGCTCCTCCAGGCGGGCGACGTCGCCGGGGTCGGACAGGTCGGCCGGCAGAGCGGCGGCGGACACTCCGCACTGCTCGGCCAGGTCGTCGGCCAGCTCCTCGATGAGCTGGGCACGGCGCGCGACCAGGACGAGGTCGTAGCCGCGGCGGGCCAGTTGGCGGGCGTACTCCTCGCCGATGCCGGAAGAGGCGCCGGTCACGAGCGCGGTGCGGCGCGAGTGACTGCGGGGAGCGGTTCGCGCGGATTCGGTCGAAGGCTCGGTCTCGCTCACGTCTGTTCCTCTCCACCGGGCGGCGCGGCCCGGGATTCGCTGGGCTCCAGGGGCGGCGGCCCTGCCGTGCCCCTACCCGCGGCGGCGGCCGCCTGACGGCTTCGCTCCGATCCCGTCCGAACGTGCGCGCAACCGACCCCCGGATACGGATCGAGTCGCATTCGCCCCGCTCAGCCGCGGAGAACGTCCACGGAGACCGGCGCTGCGTCCCATCCTGTCCGTTGCACAGCGTTTCCGCCGCCACACACGCCCACCGGCTAACCTGCGGCTTACGGTGATAAGCACTACCGTTCAGGCATGGCAGCGCCACAGAAACCACTGCAGTCAACCGGAATCGATTCGCGGCTCCGCGACGCCGGGCTCTTCGTCCGCCAAGCGGTCCGCACTTTTCGCGCGACGGGGGCGGTGGCTCCCAGCAGCCGCGCTCTCGGACACGCGCTGGCACGGTTCGTCGACGAACGCGAGGACCCCACCGCCCCCCTGGCCATCCTGGAGGCGGGCGCAGGCACAGGGGCCGTCTCGCGGGTGATCGCCCAGCACATGCGCGCGGGCGACACCATCGACCTGGTCGAGTCCAACCCGGAGTTCGCCGGCCGCCTGGCCGAGCAGCTCACCTCCGACCCCGATCTCAGCGGGATCGCCGACAGCGCGACGGTGCACCAGAAGCTGGTCACCGACATGGGGCCGGACGTCAGCTACGACGTCATCATCTCCGGGCTCCCCTTCGCCAACTTCACGGCCGAAGAGGTCCGCGAGATCATGGAGTACTACTTCTCCGTGCTCCGCCCCGGCGGCCGCCTGTCCCTCTTCGGCTACCTCTACACCAAGCAGGTCAAGGCGGTCATCGCCCCTCGCGAGGACTTCCTGCGCCAGGCGCGGTCCGGCTGGGTGGTCGAGGAGTGGGTCAACCGCTACGGGGTCGGCACCGAGCGCGTGCTGGCCAACCTGCCCCCGGCCTGGATCCAGCACCTGCGCAGGCCCACGGAGGACTGACGCCCTTGCGCACGCATCCGCAGTCGGCGGCCCGGTTCCGCGGTCATCCGCTCCCGGAGCCGCCGACCGCGGCGGAGAGCGCGTCGGCGCCGGCCGCGGGCGCCCGCACGGCCGCCGGCTCCACCGCGCCCGCGGCGGCCGCCAGCTCGTCCAGCATCGCCGCGACGGCCGGGGGCTGCGGCCCCGCCGACACCGCAGCGTAGATCCGGCGCGCACCGAGTTCAGGCAGCGCGATCCGGGCAACGCCGGGCTCGCTGTGGCAGGCGAACGCCAGGTCCGGCAGCGCCGACACGGCCAGACCGCGGGCCACCAGCCGCTGCACGGCCACGTACTGGTCGGTCGCGAAGTCGACACGGGGCCCGAAGCCCGCGACCCGGCATCGGAACTCCAGGTGGTCGCGGCACCGCCGGCATCCCGAGGCCCACGCTTCGCCGGACAGGTCGGCCAGGCGCGGCGGCTCGCCGCGTGCCGCCGGGTGGTCATCGGGGACCGCGAGCACGACGGGGTCGCGCGTGAGCGGCACGAAGCGCAGCCGTGTGTCGGTGTCGCCGGAGGTCTCGGCGTAGTCGAAGGCGACCGCGATGTCGGTCTCACCGGCCCGCAGCGCCGCGAGGGCCTCGGCGGGCTCGGCCTCGGAGAGCGCGCCGCGCACGTCGCCGGTCCGTCTGCGCAGAGCCGCCAGCGCATCGGGCACGAACGAGGAAACGGCGGTCGGGAACGCGGCCAGGCGCACCCGCCCGGCGCGAAGGCCGGCGATGGCGGCGACCTTCTCGTCGGCTTCGGCCAGCGCCGCGAGCGCGCTGTCGGCGTGCTCCGCCAGGATCCGGCCCGCCTCGGTGAGCCGCACCCCTCGCGCGTGCCGGGCGACCAGCGGGGTCCCGGCCTCGGCCTCCAGCCGCGAGATGTGGTGGGAGATCGCGGGCTGGCTATAGGAGAGGGACGCGGCGGCCGCACTCATCGAGCCGAGGCGGGCGACCTCGCGCAGCACGCGCAACCGGTGGAGTTCGAACATACGGGCAAGGTATCAACCTCTTCTTGGGCTCCTGCGGAAAACCTCTGATTGTCCTTGGGGTCCACTGGGACCAGGATCGGTGGCATGGACACACACGACGCCGCCGACCCGGGCGGCTCCGCTGAGGACCTCCTGCCCGCGCACATCGCCGAGCACTTCGGTACGGCCGGCACCGGGACCGCCTTTCTGAACACCGGCACCTACGGCCTGCCGCCGCTCGCCGCACACGAGGAGGTCCTTCGGGCCGAGCGTGACCGGGCCGCGGGGCGGCTGGACCTGTCCGTTCTGGACGAGGCGGTGAGCGCCTCGCGCTCCGCGTTCGCCGAGCTGATGGGACTGACGCCCGAGCGCGTAGCGGTGGGATCGCAGGCCTCCCAGTTCGTCGGCCTGGCCGCCGCCTCCCTGCCCGACGGCGCCGAGGTGGTCGCGGTGGAGGGGGACTTCTCGTCGCTGCTGTTCCCGCTGCTGGCCCAGCGGGAGCGCGGGGTCAGCGTGCGCCTGGTGCCGCTGGCGGACCTGGCCGCCGCGGTGCGGCCGACGACGGACCTTGTCGCGGTCTCGGCGGTGCAGTCGGCCGACGGCGCCGTCGCACCGCTGGAGGACGTCCTCGCCGCCGCCGCTGCCAACGGCGCCCGGACCCTGGTCGACGCCACCCAGGCCGCCGGCTGGCTGCCGCTGCCGGCCGACCGGATCGACCTGCTGGTCTCCTGCGGCTATAAGTGGCTGCTCGCGCCCCGCGGGACGTGCTTCCTCGCGGGCACCCCGGAAGCCCTGGCCGATCTTCCTCCGCTGGCGGCGGGCTGGTACGCCGGGGCCGAGGTCTGGGACTCGGTCTACGGCGGCCCCCTGCGCCTGGCCGCCGACGCGCGGCGGCTGGACGTCTCGCCGGTGTGGACGTCGTGGGTCGGGCAGGCGCCGGCGCTGGAGTTCATCGCCGATGTCGGCGTCGAGGCCGTCCACCGCCACAACCTGGCACTGGCGGCGCGCTTCAGGTCCGGACTCGGTCTGGAACGCGGTGACTCGGCGATCGTCTCCCTGGCGCTGCCGCCCGGAAGCGCAGAGCGGCTCGCCCGCGCCGGCGTCATCACCTCCGAGCGGGCCGGGCGCGTGCGGTTCTGCTTCCACCTGTCCACCACGCCTGCCGATGTGGACAAGGCCGTGGAGGCCGTGGAGGAGGTGAAGGCCTCGGGGGATGCGGGGGCCGGGGAGGCTGATGAGTCCGCGGAGGCCGTTTAGGGGGCTGGGCGCTGTCGGCGGATCAGGCGCGCGGTGCGACGAGGGGCGCGGGAGGCGGGGGCGAGGAACTTAGTAGCATCCGCCTGTCAACTTCCATTGACACCGCGATGGCGTCAACGTATGTTGACAATCGGGCGGGCGACACGACCCGCCGAACCACCGTGTTGGAAAGGCAGGCGGAGGAGATGTTCGAGCGCTTCACCCGAGACGCACGGGACGTCGTGATACAGAGCCAGGAAGAGGTCCGGGCGACCGGTTGCGACCGCATCGGCACAGAGCACCTCCTGCTTGGGATCCTCGCCGAGCCCACCGGAGCCGGACACCGCGCCCTGCACGAGCACGGTGCCGACCCGGAGTCTCTGCGCGGCGCCGTCCGACTCCTCGCCACACCGAAAGCGGACGGCACGGCGGCGACGCCCGGGGCGGGTTCCGGCCGGCGCGGGCGGGGGCTGCTCCGACGGCTGCGCGACAGCGTGAGCGGCGGGCACCTGCCGCTCTCCCAGCGGGCGAAGCAGGCCCTGGAGCAGTCGCTGCGCGCCGCCTTGGAGAACGACGCCAAGTCCATCAACAGCGGCCACATCCTCCTCGGAGTCCTCCGCGTCCCCGACGCGACCGCCCACCGCGTCCTCGCCGACGCCGCTATAGACCCGGGAGCCCTGCGCACCACCGCAACCGCCTTCGCCGGCGCAAGCGACTCGACGTCCTGAGCGGGATGTGGGGCGCGGGGATGTGGGGAGTGTGGGGGACGTGGGGGTGGACGGCGGGGAAGTCTCGGCAAGGAGTACGACCACCCCAACGAGAGGTCGGCGGGGTTGCCGACGGCTGCACACACGACGGGGGCGGCGACGGCGGTGGGCGGGGAGGTCTGCAGATGTCGGACCCCGTGTCCGCCGGTGACCCTGAATAACGAGGGCAGCGACGGCAGCGGATGGCGGGGCCCGCGATCACCGGTTCGGGTGAGCGCTGGTCGGCCACCCGACGGGGGCGGCGACGGTGATGGGCGGCTGGGCCGCGGTCACCGGTCCCGGTGTCAGTCGGTGGGGTGCCCGACGGGGGCGGCGAGGGCGGTGGATGGCGGGGCCAGCGGTATCGGTTGGAGTGAGCGCTGGTCGGCCACCCGACGAGGGCGGCAAGGGCAGCGGACGGCCGGGCCCGCGGTCACCGGTCCCGGCGCCTGGCGGTTGGCCGCCCTGACGATGACTGCGAGGGCAGCGGGTGGCCGGGGTGGCGGTGATGAAGGGGGCGGTTGCCTGTGATCGCAGTGCCGTGGGGCGGAGAATCGGGTATTTCGGGCAGACGTGGGGGTTAGGGGCGGTGACGAGACCGCCTGATGCATTCGGCGGCGCCGCCAAGTGCCGCACCACCTCTCCACGCAGGGCGAATTCCTCCCCAACTGTCCGTATTGTGCCCGGGTTCGAGGGTCCTCGGGCGGCGCCGCTGGCGACGAGACCCGCCGAATGCACCTCTGAGGCGGCTCTGGCTGCGGTTTTCGGCGGTCTCGTGGCCCCGGCGGCGATCACACCGCCCGGAGAAACGGGCAAATCGGGGCGAAGTAACCCCATGTCTTCCGTATGGCGAAAGCGAGATGGGGTGGCGGCTCCGTCGCGCTGGTTCAAGCGGGACTCGTGCCCCCGCAGTGGTTCCCGCAAGGACGATATGCCCGAAATGTTCTTCTTTGGGATGGGTCAACCTGTGGGCAGCCGGACCGACCGGCGCGAACTCGGGTGTCCGCTGCTGTTGCTGGCCTCGTCGCAATGCGTAACCGGCGGGCACAAGATCCGATGGGCGCGGGCTCGGTCGCCTGCTGCCGTCGCCGCCCCGTCAGGGCGGCCAACCGACAGGCATCCGATCCGACATCCGGGGGCTTGGCCATCCGCTGCCGTTACTGCCTCGTTTGGTGCCCGACCGGCGGGCACCGGGTTCGATATCCGCGAACTCGGCCATCCGCTGCCGTCGCCGCCCTCGTCGCAATGCGTAACCGGCGGGCACAAGATCCGATGGGCGCGGGCTCGGTCGCCTGCTGCCGTCGCCGCCCCGTCAGGGCGGCCAACCGACAGGCATCCGATCCGATATCCGCGGGCTCAACCATCCACCGCCGTTGCTGTCCTCGTCGCACGCCGCACCGGCGGGCACCCGGACCGATGGGCGCGGGCCTAGCCATCCGCCGCCCTCGCCGCCATCGTCGGGTGCCTGACCGGCGGGCACCGGGTTCGATATCCGCGGGCTTGGCCATCCGCTGCCGTTACTGTCTCGTTGGGTGCGCAACCGACAGCCATCCGGACCGACCGGCGCGGGCTCGGCCATCCGCTGCCGTCGCCGCCCTCGTCGCGCGCGTAACCGGCGGGCACCAGATCCGACGTCCGCGGGATCCTGCCGGTGCTGTTCGCGTCGGCTCGGTTCAGCTCTCGGTGTGGCGGCCGCCACCCGGTGGTGCTGTTGCTGTCCCGCGGCGGTGCCGGGCTGCGCGCACGGGTGCGCTCGGCGCAGCGCGGCGCCGCTGGAACGAGTCTGCACCGACTCCTCGGGGACATGCATGCGGGTGGCGGCCGCCGGGCGGCGGCGTGGTCAGCCGGTCTCGACGCCCGGACGCACGGCGCCGGGCGGAGTCTCAGGCGACTCGGCGCGCTCCCACGAAGTGCCGGTTGTAGTAGCCGGCCATCTTGGTGATCTGGACCCTTTTACCGGAACCCGGAGCGTGGATCATACGGCCCTTTCCGAGGTACATTCCCACGTGTCCGGGGCCGGGATAGAAGAAGACGAGGTCTCCGGGCTGGAGGTTCGACCGGGAAACCGAGCGCCCTTGGTCGAACTGGCTGTAGGTGGTGCGGCTGATGCTCTTTCCGGCCTTCTTGTAGGCGTACTGAACGAGTCCGGAGCAGTCGAAGGCCCGTGGGCCTTCGGCGCCGTATCGGTAAGGCTTTCCTTTCTGGTCCTTTGCGTGCTGGACCGCTGACCTGGCGACACTCGACGCTTGGTGCACCCTTTCTTCGGCCACCGCTACCGCGGCGGAACCGAGACCGAATGCGGCGAGTACCGCCAGGGACGATAAGGTCAGCGCCGCCCGGGTCATCATCCCCGGTCTGCTTCCGCGCTTCGCCGACTCGAATCCTGCTGTCGCGTTCATCGTTCCCCCGTATTCTCGCTTCCCCGAATCGTCTGATCCGGGGCACAGTTCCACAGGGAAACACAGGGATCATCCGGGTTTGCTCTTATCCGTGCATTGGCGTGTCGCTGCGAATTCGCCTGCGGTGCAAGCGACAGGGCACTCGGCGCGGCCGTTCGAACAGCGATTCCGGGCGGTACGCGAAGTTTGGCGGTTGCTGTCAGGACAATTCCGATTCGCAGCCCGCTCTCCCCTCTCCCCGCGCCCCGCTCTCCCCGCGCCCCGCTCTCCCCGCTCCCTCCGGCCTACGCCCCTGCGAACGTGTGGCGGGGCGGTGGCCGCGGCCACCGCCCCGCCGTGGGACGCCGGAACTATCGGAGTCCCCCCGCTCGCCGGGCCGGCGCGGACCAGCGGACCGGCTTACCGGGGGTGCCTGTAGAACAGGCAATATGCAATGAACAGGAAATACCTTCGGAAAGGGCGTACCTGTAGAGGGGATGCGCCCCTCCCGCACCGCCTCTACAGTGCGCCGCTGCCCCAGGGCCCGGTGACCGCGTAGGTGACGCCCGGGCTCTGCACGTTGAAGAACAGCACCCTGCCGTCCGGGCTGAAGGTGGCGCCCGCCAGCTCACTGGTGTTGCTGCTGTTCAGCGCCGCGAAGTCGAAGATCTCTCCGCGGTCGGTGACGCCGCGCAGCATGTCGCCGCCCGAGCCGTCCTCGCACAGCACCAGCCCGCCGCTGTTGGGCGAGACGCAGATGTTGTCCGGACTCTGGAGCAGGTCCGGGTCCACCGACTCGTACACCAGGATGAGCTGGCCGCCCGAGCGCCCGCGCGGCCGGTACTCCCACACCTGGCCCAGCCCGGCGTCGCCGCCGCTGGTGGAGTTGACGTAGATGGCGCCGTCGCCGTACCAGGCGCCCTCCAGGCGGGCGAAGACCGCGCCGCCCTTCGCGCGGCCCTGGTTGAACACGGCCAGCGAGTCGCCGCTGTCGGGGTCGGGGTCGTCGATGTCCACCCACTCGACGGCCAGGGGCTTGCCGGCGCGCTGACCGGTGCGGGTGTCGTAGCGGGGGCTGTCCTTGATCGCGAGCATCTGCAGCCTGCCGCCCTCGCTCAGGCGCCCGGGGGTTTGCGGGACGAACCGGTAGAGGCCGGAGCTGCCGCGGTCCTCGGTCTCGTAGACGATGCCGGTGGCGGGGTCGACCGCGACCGCCTCGTGGGTGAAGCGGCCCATCGCCTTGTACGGCACGGGCTCCACCGGTCCGTCGGCGTCGACGGGCACCTCGAAGATGTAGCCGTGGGGGTTCTCGGTGTCCAGCCCGGTGAAGGTCTCCTCGCAGGTCAGCCAGCTGCCCCAGGGGGTCGGCCCGCCTGCGCAGTTGCGGATGGTCCCGGCGAGGCTGGGGAAGGAGTCGACCAGGCGCATCGCCTCGGGGTCGAAGGCCATGGTCGTGGTGCCGCCGGCCGCCTGCGGGTCGTAGCTGGGCGCGGCGAACGCTCCGCCGCCGCTCTGCTCGTGGTTGCGGACCAGGCGCAGCGTGCCGTCCTCGTCCTCGAACGCCGCCATGCCGTCGTGGCGGCCGGGGGTCGGCGAACCGTCGCGCATGGGAGTTCCGGTCTGGCCGAACGCGGTGTAGGTGAAGCCGGCGGGCAGCAGCAGCTCCCCGTCGGGGCCGGCCGGCTGCAGCGGTCCGTAGCCACCGTTGTCGGGGGCGACGGTGCCGCGGTTGTTGCCGCGGCCGGGGCCGGCGGCGTGGGCGGCGGTCTGGCCCATGAGTCCCTGCAGGGCGGTCACGGCGCCCATCAGGCCGGTCCCGGCCAGGAAGCGCCTGCGGTTCACGCCGGGCGTAGGTGCATCGGTTCTGTCGGGCATCTGCCCCTCCTTCGACGAGCGTGCGGGCAGGCTGAGCCAACCCCGTCGAAGTGACCCGCGCGTGATGTCCGCCTCTCCGGCGGTTGACCTGGCAGGCAATACGCGTTGCCTGCGGAGCCGGCACAGGCTCGGCGACCGCCGCCCGGCTGGTCACTCGTCGGTCACTCGTCCAGGCAGCGCTCGATGATGCCCGTGAGACGCCGGGTCAGCGCCTCCGGATCCTCCTCGACCAGGGAGTCGGCACCGCCCATTCGGCGGACGTTGCCGATGCCGATCACGAGGCCGGCCACGAGCGTGGCGCGGGTGCGGGCGTCGGCGCCGCCGATGCAGTCGGTCAGTGGACCGATGATGGCGCTCTGCAGCCGCTCCTCGAACACCGACCGCAGGTCCGGGTCGCCGATCGAATGCATCAGCGCACGCTGCAGCGGCGTGCCCTCGCCCAGGGTGCGGTGGACGACGTGTTCGGCGACGCGCCGCGGCAGGGTGGCGCGGTCGCCCTCGAAGACCCCGGGGAAGGCGGCGTCCTCGGCGACGATCTCGGCGAGCAGGCCGCGCTTGGCCCCGAAGTAGCGGTTGATCAGGGCGACGTTGACCCCGGCCTCGGCGGCGATGCGCCGCGAGGACACCTGCGCGTAGCCCTCCTGGGTGAACAGTTCGCGGGCGCTGTCGAGGATGCGCTGGCGCGTTGCCTCGCGGTCGCGCACCCGCCCCGGGCAGGTGCCGTCGGCGGCGTCCGTGCGGTTCATCGGGCTCCCCTGCTGTAGCCGCGGAGTCCCTGCTCAGCGCGGCTGCTCGTGCGCGGTTCACCGCACTATAACGTTTCCGCTTGACAAGTCAACACTGTTTACTTATACCTGTAAGGGATTCCCAGCGGACCGCCCCGAACCTGTAGGGCGGTCCGTCGTGTCCGGTCCCGGTCGGCTTACGCGCGCACCTCGGTTCCCACGCGCCTGCGCCGGGGCCGCCGCAGCAGCACAAAACGGGGCGACGGACAGGAGATCCCGAACGTGGAGCAACGCTTAGGCGCAGTGGACCGGCGAACCGCGGACGTGCCGGGGGAGCACGACGCGGACGAGGCCGCCGAGGAGGCGCCGGCGAACTACTCGCGGCGCCAGATCCTCGAGATCCTCGTCGGCTTGATGCTGGCCATGCTCACGTCGATGCTCACCACCTCGATCGTGGGCACCGCGCTGCCCACCATCGTCGGCGAGCTCGGCGGCCAGGACCGGCTGTCCTGGGTGGCCAGCGCCACCCTGCTCACGATGACGGCCTCCACACCCGTCTGGGGCAAGCTCTCCGACGTCTGGGGCCGCAAGCTGCTGTTCCAGATCGCGCTGGTGATCTTCATCGGCTCATCGGTCGCCGCCGGGTTCGCCGACGGCATGACGTGGCTGCTCGTCGCGCGGTTCTTCCAGGGCATCGGCACGGGCGGACTGGCCGCGCTGCCCCAGATCATCCTCGGCGACGTGGTGGCCCCGCGCGAGCGCGGCCGCTACTCCGGCTTTCTGGGCTCGGTGTTCGGCGTGGCCACGGTCGGCGGCCCACTGCTCGGCGGGTTCCTCGTCGACAGCCCGCTGGGCTGGCGCTGGTGCTTCTTCATCACCGTGCCGCTGGCGGTGGTGGCGTTCATCGTCATCCAGCGCCTGCTCAAGCTGCCCGCGCGGCCCCGATCGGAGAACCGCATCGACTGGTGGGGCGCCACCTGCATCGTCGGTGCCGCCAGCGCGGTCATGCTGCTGCTGAGCCTGGGCGGGCAGGAGTTCGAGTGGCTGTCGGCGCCCTCCTACGTGCTGGTCGCCGTCGCGGCCGTGCTGTTCCTCGGGGCCGTGCTGGTCGAGCGGCGCGCGCAGGCCCCCATCCTGCCGCCGCACCTGTTCCGCAACGGCACGTTCGTCCTCGGCTCGCTCGCCTCCGCCGCGGTGGGCATGAGCATGTTCGGCGTGATGATCTACCTGCCGCAGTACCTGCAGATCGTGCAGGGTCTCAGCCCCACGGCCTCGGGCCTGATGACGCTGCCGATGGTGCTCGGCCTGCTGACGGCCTCGGTCACCTCGGGCTTCCTCGTCAGCCGCACCGGCAAGTGGAAGATCTTCCCCGTCACGGGCACCGTGCTGATCGGCACCGGGTTCTTCACCCTGACGTTCCTGGACGCCGGGTCCAGCCTGGTCCTGGTCGGCGTCGGCGTCTGCCAGATCGGCCTGGGCCTGGGGATGTGCATGCAGATCCTGATCCTGGCGACGCAGAACGCGGTCAAGCGGGCCGACCTGGCCTCGGCCACCTCGGCGGTCTCCTTCTTCCGCAACCTCGGCGGCGCCATGGGCGTGGCCGCCTTCGGCGCGGTGATGACCAACCGGCTGCACGACGAGATCGCCGAGCGCGCCGGCGGCTCCTCCGGCTCGTCGGACCTGTCGAGCGGGGTCAGCGGTTCGCCCGAGGCGATCCACGCGCTCCCGCCCGCGGTGCAGGACGCGGTGATCGCTGCGTTCAGCAACGCCATGCACACCGTGTTCACATTGGGGATGCCGATCGCGGTGGTGGCCTTCGTGACCGTGCTCTTCTTCAAGCAGATCCCGCTGCGCTCGGGCCGCTGAGCCGGTCTTCAGGCGCCGGCCGGTCTTGGGACGCTGAGCCGCCCGGCGGCGCGCCGCGCGGCCGCCTGCCGGACGATCCGAGCGGCCTCCGGCGGGGGACCAGGCAGCAAGAGGCGGGGTCAGCGGGGAGGGGCCTCAGAGGTAGCGCCGGAAGCCCTCGGCCGAGTTCTCGAAGCCGATCGCGGAGTAGAACGCATGCGCGCCGGTGCGGCTCTCGTGGGAGAGCAGTTCGACCTTGTAGCAGCCGGCCCGGGCGGCGCGGTCCACCGCCTCGTCCATCAGCGCCCGCCCTACGCCGCCGCGGCGGCACGCCGGGTCCACCACCAGGTTGTCGGCCACCGCCCAGGACTGCGCGTCGTGCGTGAGGTTGGCGACCACCAGTAAGTCCACGGTCCCGATGATCTGGCCGCGGCGCTCGGCGACCAGGACCTGGCGGTCGGGGTCGTTCTCCATCCGGGTCCATGCGCGTACGGCTGCGGAGGACATGCGGACGGTGCTGCTCTGCGTGGCGGTCGTGTCGCCCAGTTCGCGTAGAAGCCGCAGAATCGCACCGAGGTCAGACCGGATGGCCGAGCGGATAATCATGGCTTTCGGCATCGTAGCCGACACTCGGTCGAAGACCGACGTCGCCCCTCAGGCCTGGACAAACGGCACGGAGCGGGGCGCTCTGGGCGCCCCGCTCCGGTTACGACATGAGCGAGTCCAGTCCGGTCCGGCCGACGTCGCGGTCCGCGCGGGCCGCGTGCGCACGCGATGGACACTCCGCCGGGTGCGCGGACCGCACCGGGTCACGGCCTGATGATGCGCACGCCCTCAGTGCCGTCGGCGTCGTCGGGCTGGGCCGGCGCCGCGTCGGACCGCTGGTGCATGGCCGTGATACCCGGGTCGTGGGCCGGCTGCACAGGCTGCGCCTGCTGGGGCTGGCCGCTCTGGTTCGGTTGCTGTTGCGGTGGCTGCTGCTGTTGCGGCGGCTGCTGCACCTGCGGCTGGTGCTGCTGAGGTGCGGGGCCCGCATAGGGCGCCCCCTGCGGCCGCGGGGCCTGGCGGACCGGCTGCGAGGCTGCCGCTTCGCCCTGCTTTCCGGCCGAGGGCCCCGGGTTGAGACGGACGGTTGACTCGTCGGCCACGTCCAGCTGCTGCACAGCCGGCTCGGACTTCGCGGTGGCGTCGTCCGGCGCGGCCTGCGCGGACCCGGAATAGGCGGCCTGGGGCCCCGAAACCGGGGCCTGGGCCCCGGAGTCGCTGCGGGCCTCCGCCGGAGGCTGCTGCGGCGATGCGGCCTTGGCCTGCTGGTCGGCGGGCTGGCGGCCCTGCTTCTGCTGACCCTGACCCTGCTGCCCGGCCTGGGCCTGCTGCGGCTGACGACCCTGCTGACCCTGCGAGGGCTGCTGCCCCTGCTGCGCCTGTTGCCCCTTCTGGGTCGGCTGGGCCGGTTGGCCCTGCCGGTTCGGCTGCCCCTGCTGCGACTGCTTCGCCGCCTCGGTCGCCTCCTGGTCGGCCGCGACCTCGGCCTGGGACAGCCCGGCCTCCAGCGGCCCCGACTTCTTCTCGGCGTCGAGGAGCTCGGCCAGTGTGCCGTGCATGTCGTTGAGCCTGCGCACCGCCTCGTTGTGCGTGGCCGTCAGCGTGGCCAGGCGGCGGTCGGCGGTGTCGTTGATCTTCTGCGCCCGGGCCTCGGCGTCGGTGACGCGGCGCTGGGTCTCGTCTTCGACCTGCGCCCGGAGCTGCTCGCTCTCCTGCTTGGCCGCGGCGACCATCTCCTGGGCCTCGGAGCGCGCGCTGGAGACCACGCGCTCGGCGTGCTCCTCGGCGTCCTTGACCCGCTTGGCCGCCTCTTCCTCGGCCTTGCCCCGGATGGCGTCGACCTCGCTGTCGACCTTGCTGCGCTTCTCCTTCGCCTCTTCCTCTGCTATGCGAAGGATCGTGGACATGCGTTCGCTGATCTGTTCGTGCTCGGGCTTGACCGCGGCCTGCTCCTTGGCCTCGGCCAGCTCGCGGCGGAGCTGCTCCAGCTCGTCGTGGGCGCGCGCCAGCCGCTCCTGCAGATCGCGGGTCTGGTTGTGAGTGCGCACCACGTAGTCGTCGACCTGGCGCTTGCTGTAGCCCCGCTTCTCGGTCGGGAAGGCTTCCTCGCGTAGGAAGTTCGGCAAGATCTCTGCGCTGTGCTCGTTCATGTCCTAATCAACCAGGTTGGCTGCCAATGGGATGGTGGCCGGACTCCCTGCCTATCATTCCCATAACACCCGGAAAACACGTCAATGACATTCATTCCTCAAGCTTGGCGGTGTGATGGGAAACCGCAACAGAGACCCGTTTCGCGTGCGAAGTGTGACGTAGTGAACACGAGGGGAGGCGACTACGGTAATGCCGAGTACACCTCCTGCTCAATAGCCTGGGCGGATCGTGCGCTGGGGGCGTGCCGCTGCGGCCGCCGTGCTCACCGCACTACTAAGGTATGCCCGTTCACGGCGGCGCGGGGCCGGTGTCCGCCTTTTCCGGCGCGCCTCGCCGGGTCGGCCCGCGTCCAGGGAGGTGCATGTGTCCGCTCCGCTCGTCGGAGACGCCCCGTTCGGTGAGCCCGACATCCATCCCGACTCCTGGATCGCGCCGGGCGCCGTCGTCGTCGGGCGCGTCCGCCTCGGAGCTCGAAGCAGCGTCTGGTACGGGTCGGTCGTCCGCGCCGACACCGAGGACATCGTCATCGGCCGGATGTGCAACATCCAGGACCAGTGCGGGCTGCACTCCGACCCCGGGGAGCCCGCGGTGCTGGCCGACCGTGTGAGCCTCGGGCACAAGGCCATGGTGCACGGCGCGGAGATCGGTGAGGGCGCGCTGATCGGCATCGGCGCGATCGTGCTGGGCGGCGCCCGCGTGGGCGAGGGGGCCCTGGTGGCGGCTGGAGCGCTGGTACCGCCGGGCAAGGAGGTCCCGGCGGGAACCCTGTGGGCCGGGCTGCCGGGCAAGGTCGTCCGCGAGCTCACCGACGAGGACCGCGCGGGCTTCGCCGAGACGCCCGAGAAGTACGCCCGTTACGCCGACCGCCACCGCGAGGTCACCTGGCTCAGCGCCCCTCGGGCCGGCAGGCGGGCTTGAACCTCCGATGACCTGAGCCGCCCTCGTCCGCGCGTCCTCCACCGGTCTCCCGCTCTCCCACACCCGCACCCGCGCCCGTCACCGCTGCTCGCCACTAGTGTCCGACACCTGCGCGCGGCTCCGGCAGGGCCGCGGCCGACCGGATCCGCCGCGTGCCGCCGCGACCCGCGTGCACACCCGCACCGGGATTCGTTGCGCAGAACGCACATGCGCGACCGCATTCGGGTTAAGGGCGGAGGGAGGAGCGAAGGGGGCGAGGCGTGATGCGGCCGTCGCAGAGGTCCGGGAGGCGCCCCGCGCCGCAGGGGCGCTGGGCCCGTATGGGGCAGTGGCTGCGCCGCGCCCGCCATGAGGGCCACGAGCGCAACACCCTGCTGCTCATCGCCAAGAGCACCCTGGCCGCGACCGTCGCCTGGATCATCTCCCACAGCCTCCTGCAGGCCGCGGCTCCCGCGTTCGCGCCGTTCTCGGCCGTGCTGATGATCCAGGTGACGATCTACCAGTCGGTCGCCCAGTCGGTGCGCTATCTCGGCGCGGTGGGGGCGGGCGTGGCCGTGCAGGGGCTGATCGGATTCCTGGCGGGTCCGGGCCTGGTGACGTTCGCGGTCGTCACGATGGTCGCGCTGGTCATCGGGCGCTGGCCCCGGCTGGGATCGCAGGGCTCCCAGGTGGTCACGGCGGCGTTCTTCGCCTTCGCCATGTACGTCACGGCGACGAGCACCCTCGAGCGCGCCTCCCAGCTCGGCTGGATCCTCCTGCTGGTCCTCATCGGCTGCGCCATCGGTGTGCTGGTCAACCTGGTCGTCGTACCGCCCATGCGGTTCCGCAGCGCCGAGCACGGCGTCCGCGCGCTGGCCCACGCGATGTGCGACCTGCTTTCGGACATGCACCCCCCGCTGCGCGAAGGCGACCTGGACCAGGAGCGGACCGGCCAGTGGCGCCGGCGCGCGAGCCGGCTGGACTCCACCGTCGCCCAGGCGCACAGCTCGGTGCGAACGGCCGAGGAGAGCACCTACTACAACCCGCGGCGCTTTCTCCTCCGGCGCGGGATCCCCACGTTCTCCGGCTATGCGGGCGCCGTGGAAGCCCTGGACCGCATCACCCACCAGCTGGCCTCCGTCACCCGCACCCTCGACAAGGCCGCGTCCTCGGACGGCGAGCGGCCGGAGAACCCCGAATTCCTCGGGCGCTACGCGGACTTCCTCGCCGCGCTCGCCGAGATCACCGCGAAGCTGAGCGAGCTCGACGAGAACCGCCTCGCCGAACAGACCGAGGAGCTGACCTCCCTGGTTCGCCAGGCCCGGGAGTGCGCGAGCCTGATGACCGAGGAAGCCGAGGGCCACGAGCCCGTCAGGATCAGCGTCACCGGCCGTTCGAATCCCTACGCCACCCTCCTGGTCGAGGCCTCCCGCCTCCAGGAGGAGTTCGAGTACGCGTGCGACCTCCTCAAACGCTCCGTGGAGTAGGATTCGTCGCAATGACCGGGGCGGCCCGTCGGACACAGGCGCCGATCGCGGGTCGGGTACGGCGGGGCCCGCCCGCCGCCGGTGCGGCCGCCGGCGTGAACGGAACGGACGTCGGCCCCGCCGGGTTCAGCCCCGGCGTCCGCCGCCAGGCGACCGGTCGGGCGTCGCACGCAGATGTGTACGCGCCCCTTGGGGACCGAACAGGATGAGAAGCTCCACCACGCCCCCGTCGGAGCTGCCAAGCCAGTGCGGCAGGGACGTGTCGAACTCGGCCGCCTCGCCCGGCGACAGCACGAGGTCGCGGTCGCCGAGCAGCAGCCGCAGGCGCCCGCTGAGCACATAGAGCCATTCGAAGCCCTCGTGAGTCCGCGGATCCGGTTCGAGCGGCTCGGGCCGGGCGGGGATGACCATCTTGAACGCCTGCATGCCGCCCGGCCACCGGGACAGCGGAACCAGGACCATCCCGAACCGCCGCATGGGCTTCAGGTGGATCCGCGGGTCGCCGGTGCGCGGGGCGCCGACGAGGTCGTCCAGCGGAACGTTGTAGGTGCGGGCCAGCGGCAGCAGCAGCTCCAGGGTCGCCCGGCGCTGCCCGCTCTCCAGCCGGGACAGGGTGCTCTCCGAGACCCCGGTCACCGCGGCGAGGTCGGCGAGGGTGATACCGCGCTCGCGACGCAGCGCACGCAGGCGGGGCCCCACCGAGTCGAGTACCTCTTCGGATTCGCGGTCCACTCGGGCATCTTGCCAGAACCGCAAGATCGCGTGCCGGAACGCGGGGGGCGGGCCATGATCGGACCCGTACCCCGGATGAACCCGGCAGCCGAAGGAGCCCCGCCGAAGGAGCCCCTGATGAGCACCGCCCATGCGGCCGCGTTCTGGGACGGAGCACGCACGGCCCCGATCCGCACCCGGCGATCCGCGGCGGCCGCCGGTCGTCGGCCACGGACCGACCGGACCCGGCGGCGTGTACGGCATAGCGGGCCGGCGCTCCGTGCCGGATCGCGACCGGGCGGGGCGGGCGCGCCGCCGAGGTCACCGGCCACGTCCAGCTCATCCGCCGCGCCGCTCGGCCCGGCACCGCCGCAAGGGCGTGCCGGATGGGTCGCTGTCCCCCTGTGCAGCCTGTGCAGCGCCCCAGCACCACTCCCGCTGCTTTTCGTCAGTCTCGTCGGTCAGCAGGGGACGCGACCCGACTCCTTCCCGGCCGTGCGCGAGCGGCGCCGGTCCCTGCCGCAGCGCCCCGCGCCGGACCGGCGGCGCTTCGCACCCGGGGCGCGGGGCGCACCCGGGGGTGCGCCGCCCGCTACGGACGGACCCATCAGCACGCCTTAGGAGGCACCATGTCCACCGCGTCGCGCCGCAACCGCCGCGGCGACACCCCGCCGCCCAGGACCGGAGGCAGCGAGACGGAGGTTCTGCGCGGCTTCCTCGACTACCTCCGGGACTCGGTCACCGCGAAGGTCGAGGGCGCTCCCGAACCGCAGGTCCGAACGGCCGGCGTGCCGTCGGGCACGAACCTGCTCGGCCTGCTCAACCACCTCGCCTTCGTCGAGCGAGCGGTCTTCCTCGGGGACCGCGTCGCCGACTGGCAGGCGACCTTCCGCGCCGAACCGGCAGACGGCGCGGCCGATGTCGTCGCCCGTTACCGGCAGGCGGTCGCCCAGGCCAACGACGTACTCGACGGGTGCGGCGACCTCGGCGCGCCGGTGCCCCGACCGCGGCCCGACAGCCCGGCGCCCAGCGTCCGCTGGGCGCTCACCCACATGATCGAGGAGACCGGCCGCCACGCCGGCCACGCGGACATCCTCCGCGAGCTGATCGACGGCGCGACCGGACGCTGATGCCACCGCGCGCTCCGCAAGCGGGCACGCAGCATCCCGCCGCCGCGGCGCTCGTCGCACCGCTTGCTCCGTCTGCTCCGTGCGAGGCGGCCGCCGCCCTCCGCCTTCCTTCCGGCCGAGCGGCTCTCGGCCGCGCACGGCCGCGGGGCAGCGCCGCCGATCGGCGCGCTAGCCGCGCGTGCCGTCGAGGGGGCAGGGAGCCTCGCGGTCCCATTCGTTGGGGGAGCAGGCGACGACCGAGACGAAGGCGCGCTCGTCGCCGCCGACCTGGTACTGCCAGGTGACGTCGCGGCCGTCGGCGATGTCGCGCAGGGCCGCCGCGTAGCGGCTGTCATCGGGCGTCCAGTGGGCGGCGGTGTCGTCGATCTCGCGGCTCACCCGCTCGTACTGCGCGAGCATCCACTTCGCGGCGCCTTCGGGGTCGTCCCAGGTGCCCGAGACCATGTCGGCCGGTTTGCGCAGCCACCAGCACATCTTGGCGGGGGGCACCTCGGCGGTGGCGAACCGGGGGCCGTCGACGTGGGCGTCACGCGCCCGGCGCGAGCGCTCGTCGTCGGACCCGCGCCAGAAGTAGCCGTGGTAGTGCACGTGCCGATGTTCGCACGCGGTGGTCGGCGTGACCAGCGGGACACTCTGCGGAGCGCTCATCCGAGCGCGGCGGCGGAGTGAGGGGCCCTGGACCGCGCCGCCCACCCCGCCCGTGCGGTCCGCGCGGGCGGCCGGGATCGGGGTGCCGAAGTGCCGGTCCTAGTCCTCCCGGCGCCCGGGGAGCGTGCGTGTATACCGCCGGAAGACTACTCGAACGTGGTTCTGAGAATGGCCCGTCTGGGTCATGCGGCGGCGGCCTACCCGGACGTAACCTTCATCCAGCGGGATGTCTCCGGCGGGATCCCACGTAGGTCGGCGGTCCGACCCGGGGATACGTGTCGCCGGACGGTCGCCTCCCGCGTTCCTCTTGTCCCGGGCGGGGCGCGCCCCTGCGGTGTTCTCGATGGAGGTGGGCGCGGATGGATCCGGACGTACGCCTCCATGACCACGTGGCGCTGGCGGAGATCGAACTCTACTCCGAGCTGCTCACCGCGGTCGCCGGTGCGGACCGGCGGCTGACCTATGAGGAGATCGACCTCGTGCTCGGCGTGCGCGCGCCGGTACCCGAGCAGGCCAGGCGCTGCGTGTGCGGGCCCGCCGCCGAACCGAACCGCGCGGGCTGATCCGAAGCCGTGCCCCGACCGCCGCGCCGGCGGTCCGGCCGGCGCAGCGGGGCCGCGCCCCGGGCGGCGGCCTGCCCGGAGCGCGGTCCGGCCGTTCCGGCGGACCCGCGGCGCGGCGGGGACGGTCGGGCGGTCAGGCCTTCTCCTTCTCCTCCTCGCCCGCCGGGGCGGTCCCGCCCTTGACGGAGCGCAGCAGCAGCTGGGAGACGTCGACGACCTCCAGCGTCTCCTTGGCCTCGCCCGCCGACTTCTTCTCGTTGATGGCGTCGCCCAGCATCACCTGGCAGAAGGGGCAGGCGGTCGAGACGGTGTCGGGGTCGGTGGTCAGCGCCTCGTCCACGCGCTCGGTGTTGATCCGCTTGCCGATGCGCTCCTCCATCCACATGCGCGCGCCGCCGGCGCCGCAGCAGAAGCCCCGCTCCTTGTGCCGGTGCATCTCCTTGGTGGTGATGCCGGGCACCTGCGCCATGATGTCGCGCGGCGGCGTGTAGACCTTGTTGTGCCGGCCGAGGAAGCACGGGTCGTGGTAGGTGATGTTCTCCTCGATCGGCTGAACGGGGGTGAGCCGGCCGTCCTCGACCAGCTGGGCCAGCAGCTGGCTGTGGTGGACCACGTCGTACTCGCCGCCCAGCTGGGGGTACTCGTTGCCCAGGGTGTTGAAGCAGTGCGGGCAGCTGGCCACGATCTTGGTGACCCCGGCCTCGTTGAGGGTCTCGACGTTCTGCTGGGCGAGCATCTGGAAGACGTACTCCATGCCCAGCCGCCGCGCGGGGTCGCCGGTGCAGGCCTCCATGCCGCCCAGGACCGCGAACTTCACGCCGGCGGTGTGCAGCAGCTCGGCGATCGCCTTGGTGGTCTTCTTCGCGCGGTCCTCCAGGGCCCCGGCGCAGCCGACCCAGAACAGGTACTCGGTGCCCTCGGGCAGCGTGTCCTCGACCACCGGTACCTCGAAGTCGAGCTCGCCGATCCAGTCCATGCGCCGGTCCTCGGCCATGCCCCACGGGTTGCCCTTGTTCTCCAGGTTCTTCAGCAGCGAGTTGGCCTCGGAGGGGAAGCTCGACTCGATCATCACCTGGTAGCGGCGCATGTCCATGATGTGGTCGATGTGCTCGATGTCGACCGGGCACTGCTCGACGCAGGCGCCGCAGTTGGTGCAGGACCACAGCACGTCGGGGTGGATGACGCCGCCCTCCTCCTCGGTGCCCACCAGCGGCCGCTGCAGGAGCGTGAGCACGTCGGTGTCGGCGTGCGCGGCGTCCTCCTTGGCCTTCTCCTCCAGCGTCTCGGCGGTCAGGCCCTGCATGAGGTAGGGCGCCTTGGCGTAGGCGTGCTCGCGCAGGTCCATGACCAGCTTCTTGGGCGAGAGCGGCTTGCCGGTGTTCCAGGCGGGGCACTGCGACTGGCAGCGGCCGCACTCCGTGCAGGTGGAGAAGTCGAGCAGGCCCTTCCAGGTGAAGTCCTCGACCTTGCCGACGCCGAAGGGGTCCTCGTCGGGGTCGGCCTCCTCGAAGTCCAGCGGCTGCTTGCCGGTCTTGTCCATCATCGGCTTGACGGCGCCCAGCGCCGGAGCGCCCTCGGGGTCGCGCTTGAAGTAGATGTTGAACGGCGCGGTGAAGCGGTGCCAGCCGATGCCCATGGTCAGCACCGCGGCCAGGACCATGAAGAACATCCAGGAGATGACCAGCTTGAACGCGGCGACCAGGGCGAGGGCCGGTTCGCTCGCCGGAAGCACTGCGCCCAGCGCGTGCGAGACCGGCGTCGCCCAGACCGGGAACGGGAAGTCGTCCATGGCGACCTTGATCCCGCGGATCACGAAGATGGCGGCCAGCAGCGCGATGATGTAGGCCTCGACGTAGTAGGCCGTCCAGTGCACGGAGTTGGCGAAGCGGGAGTCGCGCCCGATCCGGCGTGGGCTTTTGATCTGGCGGTAGACGGCCAGTCCCGCGATGGAGACCAGGCCCAGCGCCGCGATGAGCTCGATGGCCAGGCCGTAGACGGTCCAGTCGTGGATCAGCGGCAGGTGGAAGTGGGGGTCCCACACCTCGCCGTGCGCCTCGGCCACGGTGAACACCAGCAGGGGGAAGGACACCATCACGAACCAGTGGGCCACTCCCACCCAGGGCCGCTTGAGCATCCGGTTGTGCCCGAGCACCTCGATCAGCGTGGTCGTCAGTCGCCGGCCGAAGGGCCCGGTGCGCCCGTTCTCCACCGGGCGGCCCAGACGCACGGTCTGCACCATCCGGCGGATGCCGTAGGCGAACACGGCGACCCCGACCACGGCGACGAGGGTTGTGATGATCCCCAGAACGATGTAGAGCATCGCCTGCGGCCTCCCATCCTGCTGTCCTGCTCCGATGCGCCACACACCGGCGGTCCACCAAATGTTACTAGCCAGTAATGCCGGGCGGGTCCATCACCCCCGGCTCAGGCGCATCGACGGCCGCGGGCTCCAACGGTAGAGGCCCGCGCGCCGCCGCGAATCGGCGGGTTCGCCTGCGCCGCCGTGCCGAGCTGCGGTGGGGCCCTCGTTCCCATCATCGCCCGCGCGCGGGGGCCCGCGGCCCGGGCGCGCCGGTGCGTGATGCGCGCGGGCCGCCGCGCGGCCGCGTCCGTCCGCGTTCGCGGAGACGCCGCGCACACTCGGCGGTCGGCCGCCCCCGCTCGTCCCCGGTGCGCCCCTGACGCGCCCCTGAGATCTGCCCGGGGCCCGCCCGGACTTCCCTCGGCGAGGTCCCGCCGCGGGAACAAAGGGCGCGCCCCCAGCCGTTATAGGGGCGGAACCAAGGATTGAGTCCGAGCGACTCAAGTGATTTGACAGCAGACGAACCGCGAAGCAAACTTACGTCTGTAAGACTCAACTCTGACGGAGGAACGAACTCATGGCACGTGCGGTCGGTATCGACCTGGGGACGACGAACTCGGTCGTCTCGGTCTTGGAGGGCGGCGAGCCCACGGTCATCGCCAACGCCGAAGGCGCCCGGACCACCCCGTCCGTCGTTGCCTTCGCCAAGAACGGCGAGGTGCTCGTCGGCGAGGTCGCCAAGCGCCAGGCGGTCACCAACGTCGACCGGACCATCCGCTCGGTGAAGCGCCACATCGGCACCGACTGGAAGACCGAGATCGACGAGAAGACGTTCAACTCGCAGCAGATCAGCGCGTTCGTGCTGCAGAAGCTCAAGCGCGACGCCGAGGCGTACCTGGGCGAGGAGGTCACCGACGCCGTCATCACGGTGCCGGCCTACTTCAGCGACTCCCAGCGCCAGTCCACCAAGGAAGCGGGCACGATCGCGGGCCTCAACGTCCTGCGCATCATCAACGAGCCCACCTCCGCGGCGCTGGCCTACCACCTGGAGAAGGAGGACGAGGCCACCATCCTGGTCTACGACCTGGGCGGCGGCACCTTCGACGTGTCCCTGCTGGAGGTCGGCGACGGCGTGGTCGAGGTGAAGGCCACCAACGGCGACAACCACCTCGGCGGCGACGACTGGGACCAGGCCGTCGTCGACTGGCTGGTCGAGCGCTTCAAGAACTCCAACGGCGTCGACCTGTCCAAGGACAAGATGGCGCTGCAGCGGCTGCGCGAGGCCGCCGAGAAGGCCAAGATCGAGCTGTCCAGCTCCAGCGAGTCGGCCATCAACCTGCCCTACATCACCGCCTCGTCCGAGGGCCCTCTGCACCTGGACGAGAAGCTGAGCCGGGCCGAGTTCCAGCGCCTGACCTCCGACCTGCTGGACCGCACCAAGTCGCCCTTCCACCAGGTCATCAAGGACGCCGGTATCAGCGTCGACAAGATCGACCACGTGGTCATGGTCGGCGGTTCCACCCGCATGCCCGCGGTCGTGGAGCTGGTCAAGGAGCTCACCGGGGGCAAGGAGCCCAACAAGGGCGTCAACCCCGACGAGGTCGTGGCCATCGGTGCCGCGCTCCAGGCCGGCGTGCTCAAGGGCGAGGTCAAGGACGTCCTGCTGCTGGATGTCACCCCTCTGTCGCTGGGCATCGAGACCAAGGGCGGCGTGTTCACCAAGCTGATCGAGAAGAACACGACCATCCCGACCAAGCGCTCGGAGATCTTCACCACCGCCGACGACAACCAGCCCTCGGTGCAGATCCAGGTCTACCAGGGCGAGCGCGAGATCGCGCAGTACAACAAGAAGCTCGGCGTCTTCGACCTGAGCGGCATCCCGCCGGCGCCCCGCGGCGTGCCCCAGATCGAGGTCACCTTCGACATCGACGCCAACGGCATCGTGAACGTGACCGCGAAGGACATGGGCACGGGCAAGGAGCAGTCGGTCACCATCTCCGGCGGCTCGGCCATGAGCAAGGACGACATCGACAAGATGGTCCGCGAGGCCGAGGAGTACGCCGAGGAGGACCGTAAGCGCCGCGAGGAGGCCGAGGTCCGCAACAACGCGGAGTCCCTCGTCTACCAGACCGAGAAGGTCATCAAGGACAACGAGGACAAGATCCCCGACGACGTCAAGTCCGAGACCGAGGGTGCCGTCGGCGAGCTGAAGACGGCGCTGGAGGGCACCGACATCGAGGCCATCCGGCAGGCGAGCGAGAAGGTCGCGCTGGCCAGCCAGAAGATCGGCTCCTCCATCTACGGCCAGGGCCAGCAGGGCGGCGGTGAGGACGCCTCGGCCGACGCCCAGGACCGGTCCGACGACGATGGAGACGTCGTGGACGCCGAGATCGTCGACGAGGACAAGAAGGACGGCAACGCCTGATCGGCCGAGAGGCAAGGCAAGGGAGGCGCAGCCAATGGCGCTGCCGGAGAACGAGAACGGCGAGGAGCAGCAGGGGCCGGTGATCCGCGACAAGCGGCGCATAGATCCCGAAACCGGTGAGCTCCGTACGCCCGAGGGGGCCGAGGGTGCCGCTCCCGACTCCCCCGAGGCCGCGGTCGAGGCCGAAGAGGAGCCCGTCGTCATCGACGGGACCGTCGAGGGGGGCGAGCTTCTCAAGGCCCGCGAGCAGGTCGTGGAACTGACCAACGACCTTAAGCGGATCCAGGCGGAGTACGCCAACTACCGCAAGCGCGTCGAGCGCGACCGGGTGGCCCTGCGCGAGCAGGCGACCGCCCAGGTGGTGGGCGACCTGCTGCCGATCCTGGACGACATCGGCCGGGCGCGTGAGCACGACGAGCTCGCGGGCGGGTTCAAGTCCGTGGGTGAGGCGCTGGAGGCGCTGGTCACCAGGCTGGGGCTGCAGAAGTACGGCGAATCGGGCGAGGAGTTCGACCCGAACGTCCACGAGGCCCTGACCATGGTGCCGTCGCCCGACGCCGAGGTGCCCACGGTCATCGAGGTCTTCCAGCCCGGCTACCTCATCGGCGAACGGGTCCTGCGCCCGGCACGCGTGGTGGTGGCCGGTCCCGGGGAGGATGCCGCTGAGGCTCCGGAGTCCGCCGGAACCGAACAGGAGGCCGAGCCGGGCGCCTCCGCAGAGGAGCCCGGCCCCGAGTCCTCCGGCGGGGCCGGTGAGGACAGGCAGTAGACCGTCGAGCCCCGGGCGCCGCGCGGCGCCCGGGGCACGCGGCCACCGGGCCGCACCCCCGCCGAATGCGGGGAAGCGGTCCCGGGGACAATCCGACTCACAGCGCGAAGCGGGAGAAGGCAGACGTCGATGAGCACGAAGGACTACCTGGAGAAGGACTATTACAAGGTCCTCGGAGTCTCAAAGACCGCCTCGCAGGACGAGATCAAGCAGTCCTATCGCAAGCTCGCGCGCGAGAACCACCCCGACGCCAACACCGGCGACGCGCAGGCCGAGGAGCGCTTCAAGGAGATCTCCGAGGCCTACAACGTGCTCAGTGACGAGAAGCGGCGCAAGGAGTACGACGACGCCCGCTCCCTCTTCGGCGGTTCCTACCGCCCCGGCGGGAACACCGGCGCGGGCGGGTTCGACCTGGGCGACCTGTTCGGCCAGGGCGGCGGCACCCAGACCAGCGGGGGCGGCGAGCGGCTGAGCGACCTGTTCGGCGGCCTGTTCGGCGGGCGCGGCCGGACCACGACCCAGCCCCGGCGCGGGGCCGACATCGAGACCGAGACCCGGCTGACGTTCAGCGAGGCGTCCGCCGGACTGACCCGGTCCTTCCAGCTCAGCAGCGACGCCGCGTGCCCCACCTGCAAGGGCACCGGCGCCCGCGCCGGCACCGCTCCCCGCGTGTGCCCGAACTGCTCGGGCACCGGTCACGAGAACCGCAACCTGGGCGGATTCTCGCTTTCCGAGCCGTGCGGCGAGTGCAAGGGGCGCGGCCTGGTGGTCGACGACCCCTGCCTGACGTGCAGCGGCAGCGGGCGCGGCAAGAGCACCCGAACGATCCAGGCCCGGATCCCCGCGGGTGTCTCCGACGGCCAGCGGATCCGGCTCAAGGGCAAAGGCGCGCCGGGCGAGCACGGTGGACCGGCCGGAGACCTCTATGTGGTGGTACATGTGCAGCCGCACCCCGTGTTCGGCAAGTCCGGCGACAACCTGACGATCACCGTTCCGGTGACCTTCCCCGAGGCCGCGCTCGGCGCCGACGTGCGGGTGCCCACCCTCAACGGCCTGCCCGTCACGGTCAAGATCCCACCGGGCACGCCCAACGGCCGGACCTTCCGGGTCCGCGGCAAGGGCACGGCCCGGCGCGACGGGACCGCGGGCGACATGCTGGTCACCGTCGAAGTGGCGGTACCCGACCGCCTCAACGAGGAGGCGCGCGAGGCGCTTGAGAAGTTCCGCGCCGCGACCGCGGACCAGGACCCGCGCAGCGGTCTGGAGACTCGCGCGAAGGGGATGTGAATGTCATGACCGATCCCGGACTGGGCGACGACATCCCGGTCTATGTGATCTCGGTGGCCGCTGAGCTGTCCGGACTGCATCCGCAGACGCTGCGCCAGTACGACCGGCTGGGCCTGGTCTCGCCGGGCCGGGCCTCCGGCCGGGGCAGGCGCTACTCGATGCGCGACATCCGGACGCTGCGCGAGGTGCAGCGGCTCTCCCAGGAGGAGGGGATCAACCTCGCCGGGATCAAGCGCATCCTGGAACTGGAGATCGAGGTGGAGAAGCTGCGCGAGCACCTGTTCCACCTGCGCAACGAGCTGGACGCGGCCCGCTCTGCGGTGGCGCGGCGCTCGGCGGGCGAGACCGGCGGCGGCGAGCTGCTGCCGGTGCGGCGCGCCCGGGTGACGATCTTCAACACCTCCCCTCCGCCCGAGCAGGACCAGTAGCCGGTCCGGCCTGGCCGCGACGGCCGACCGGCACCGGGCGGGCGCCGAGGCGGCCGGCGGGGGCCGCCTGTGCCCGGAACGGGTGCGCGCCCCGCCGCCGATCCGGCGGGCCCACCACATACAACCGCATAGCGATCACGCGCGAAGGGGGCGGCGACGCATGAACTACAAACTCACCACGAAGAGCCAGGAAGCCGTGGCGGCGGCGATGCGGCGGGCCACCACGGACGGCAACCCGCAGGTCGAGCCGGTCCATCTGCTCGCCGCACTGCTCGACCAGGGCGAGGGGATCATCCGCCCGCTGCTCAAGGAGGTCGGTGCGGCGCCCGACGACCTCTCCGCCAAGCTCGGGCAGACGCTGACCGGCCTGCCCAAGGCCGCCGGCAGCACGGTGGGCGCTCCGCAGAGCTCCCGACAGCTGATCGTCTCGCTGAACACCGCGGCCCAGCGCGCCCAGAAGATGGAGGACGAGTTCGTCTCGACCGAGCACCTGCTGGTGGGGCTGGCCGCCGACGGCGGCGAGGCCAGTCGGCTGCTCAAGGACGCCGGCGCCACTCCCGAGGCGCTGCTCGAAGCGTTCGATCAGGTGCGCGGCCCCAGCCGGGTCACCACCGAGAACCCCGAGGACACCTACCAGGCGCTGGACAAGTACGGCGTCGACCTCACCGGCCGGGCGCGCTCGGGAGCGCTGGACCCGGTGATCGGCCGCGACTCCGAGATCCGCCGGGTGGTGCAGGTGCTCTCCCGGCGCACCAAGAACAACCCGGTGCTGATCGGCGAGCCCGGCGTCGGCAAGACCGCCGTGGTCGAAGGGCTCGCGCAGCGCATCGTGGCCGGCGACGTGCCCGAGTCCCTGCGCGACAAGCGGCTGATCGCCCTCGACCTGTCGTCGATGGTGGCCGGAGCCAAGTACCGCGGCGAGTTCGAGGAGCGCCTCAAAGCCGTGCTCACCGAGATCAAGGAGAGCGACGGCCAGATCATCACCTTCATCGACGAGCTGCACACCATGGTCGGCGCCGGCGCCGCCGAGGGCGCCATGGACGCGGGCAACATGCTCAAGCCGATGCTGGCCCGCGGCGAGCTGCGCATGGTCGGCGCCACCACGCTGGACGAGTACCGCGAGCGCATCGAGAAGGACCCGGCGCTGGAGCGCCGCTTCCAGCAGGTGCTGGTGGGCGAGCCGTCGGCCGCCGACACCATCGCGATCCTGCGCGGTCTCAAGGGCCGCTACGAGGCGCACCACAAGGTGCAGATCGCCGACGCGGCGCTGGTGGCCGCGGCCACGCTGTCGGACCGCTACATCACCGCCCGGTTCCTACCGGACAAGGCCATCGACCTGATCGACGAGGCCGCCTCGCGCCTGCGCATGGAGATCGACTCCCGCCCGGTGGAGATCGACGAGCTGCAGCGCACCGTCGACCGGCTGAAGATGGAGGAGATGGCGCTGGACAAGGAGTCCGACGCCGCTTCCCTGCAGCGGCTGGAGCGGCTGCGCGCCGACCTCGCCGACCGGCAGGAGGAGCTCAACGCGCTGGTGGCCCGCTGGGAGCAGGAGAAGGCCGGGCTGAACCGGGTCGGCGAGCTCAAGGAGCGCCTGGACGGGCTGCGCACGCAGGCCGAGCGCGCCCAGCGCGACGGGGACTTCACCGAGGCCTCCCGGCTCATGTACGGCGAGATCCCGCAGCTGGAGAAGCAGCTGGAGGAGGCGTCCCACGCCGAGGAGGAGCAGGGGTCGGCCTCCGCCGCGGAGCCGACGATGGTCAAGGAGGAGGTGGGCGCCGACGACGTCGCCGACGTGGTCTCCTCGTGGACGGGCATCCCCGTCGGTCGGCTGCTGGAGGGCGAGACCGCCAAGCTGCTGCGCATGGAGGAGGAGCTGGGCAAGCGGCTGGTCGGCCAGCACAAGGCGGTGGCCGCGGTCTCCGACGCGGTGCGCCGCGCGCGCACCGGCATCTCCGACCCGGACCGCCCCACCGGCTCGTTCCTGTTCCTGGGCCCCACGGGCGTCGGCAAGACCGAGCTGGCCAAGGCGCTGGCCGAGCTGCTGTTCGACGACGAGCGGGCGATCGTGCGCATCGACATGAGCGAGTACTCCGAAAAGCACTCGGTCTCGCGGCTGGTGGGCGCGCCCCCCGGCTACGTCGGCTACGAGGAGGGCGGCCAGCTCACCGAGGCGGTGCGCCGTCGGCCCTACACGGTGGTGCTGCTGGACGAGGTGGAGAAGGCGCACATCGAGGTCTTCGACACGCTGCTGCAGGTTCTCGACGACGGGCGGCTCACCGACGGCCAGGGGCGCAGCGTCGACTTCCGCAACACGCTGCTGGTCCTGACGTCCAACCTCGGCTCGCAGTTCCTCGTCGACCCCGCGCTGGCGAGCGAGGACCGGCGGGAGAAGGTGATGTCGGTCGTGCGCAGCACCTTCAAGCCGGAGTTCCTGAACCGGCTGGACGACCTGATCGTGTTCGAGGCGCTGTCCACCGACGAGCTGACCCGCATCGTCGACCTGCAGGTCGACCGCCTTGCCGCCCGGCTGAGCGAGCGGCGGCTGGAGCTGGAGGTCACCCCGGCCGCCCGCGAGTGGCTGGCGCTGACCGGCTACGACCCGGTCTACGGCGCCCGGCCGCTGCGCCGGCTGGTGCAGGCCGCGATCGGCGACCCGCTGGCCAAGGCGATGCTGGCGGGGGAGCTCACCGAGGGCGACACGGTGGTCGTCGACCTCGACGAGGACGCCGACGCCCTCAGCGTCCGCCCCGCGGCCCGGCCCGAGCCCGCCTCGGCCTGACGCCGCGGCGCGGCGCCTCGACCCAAGCGCCGGCCCCGGCACCGTGTTCGCGGTGCCGGGGCCGGCGCCGTGTCAGGGGACGAGGGGGCGAGAGGCGCCGCCGCGCGGTGCCGCCGGGGGTGCCCGTTCGCGTCAGAGCACGTCGGAGTCGTCCTGGATCGACTGCCGGGTGCGGTCGCGGCGGACCATCATGAGGATGATGGTCAGGACGACCACCGCCACACCGGCGACCATGAAGATCATGCCGATGGCGTCCAGGTTGAGTCCGGCGATTTCCGCGGTGATGCCGTACGCGAGCACGGCCCCGATGACCACCAGGAAGATGCCGAGTCCGATTCCCATTCGCTGCCTCCGCGCCGCGTCTTTTGCGATCCCGTTGCCTACTACTACCCGTTCGTCGACGTGCCATCCCGCGCGCCCGGCCACGTATCGGCGGCGGTCGGGCGGTCGGGCGAGCGGGCAGCCGGCGGGGTGGCGCGGGTCGCGCGGCGCACGGCCCGGCGACGGGCGCTCAGCTGATCGCGGCCTTGTCGCGGCCGACCACGAGCCGGTATCCGGCCGCGCCGGCGGCGCTGAAGCCGGGGACGCCGATGCTCAGCAGGCCGCACGGGATGGCGGAGCACCGTGGGCCGTGGGCCGCGTGTCGGCGGGCTCCGGGCCGGGGGAGCCGAGGCTCTCGGCCCCAGCCGGTCGGGCGGCTCGCGGAGCCGGCGCGCCGCACCGGTCGGCGGTCGGCGGCGCTTCGGTGCGACCGCCGCAGGACGCGCGACGGCCCGGTGCGCAGGGGTCGTGCGCACCGGGCCCGAAGTCCGGGGCGGTCGTGCCGCTCCCGGGGCGGGTTCGGGGCGGGCCTCTAGAAGGCCGACTCCGGGAGCTCCATCAGGTCCAGGCCGACGTTCTCGGCCAGCGCGCGCTCGGTCGCCAGGCGCGGCAGCACCTGGTCGGCGAAGAAGCGGGCGGCGGCGACCTTGCCGGTGTAGAAGTCGCGGTCGGCCCCTTCGGCGCCGTCGAGGGCGGCCAGCGCCACCTCGGCCTGGCGCAGCAGCAACCAGCCGAGCACCAGATCGCCGGCGCTCATCAGCAGCCGGGTGGTGTTCAGCCCGACCTTGTAGAGCTCGTCGGTCTGCTCGGCGGAGCGCATCAGGTCGCCGACCATGGTCTCGACCATCTTCTCGACGTGCCCGGCGGCGTCGGCGAGCGCGCCGCGCTCCTCCTTGAGCCGGCCGTTGCCGGCCTCGCCCGCGGCGAACTCCTTGATCCCGCCGACGAGCCGACCGAAGGCCTCGCCGTTGTTCTTGACGATCTTGCGGAAGAAGAAGTCCTGCGCCTGGATCGCGGTGGTGCCCTCGTAGAGGGTGTCGATCTTGGCGTCGCGGATGTACTGCTCGATCGGGTAGTCCTGCAGGTAGCCCGACCCGCCCAGGGTCTGCAGCGACTCGGCCAGCAGCGAGTAGGAGCGCTCGGAGCCCACGCCCTTGACGATGGGCAGCAGCAGGTCGTTGAGCGCGTCGGTCTCGCTGTAGTCGGCGCCCTCGTACTGGGCGATCTGGACGGCGTCCTGCTGGCTGGCGGTGTAGATGACCAGCGCGCGCAGCCCTTCGGCGTAGGCCTTCTGGGTCATCAGGCTGCGCCGGACGTCGGGGTGGCGCGTGATGGGCACGCGCGGGGCGGTCTTGTCGGCCATCTGGGTGAGGTCGGCGCCCTGCTTGCGCTCCTTGGCGTACTCCAGCGCGTTGAGGTAGCCGGTCGAGAGCGTGGCGATGGCCTTGGTGCCCACCATCATCCGGGCGTGCTCGATGACGAGGAACATCTGCCGGATGCCGTCGTGCTTGTCGCCGACGAGGTAGCCCACGGCGGGGTGCTTGGCGCCGAAGGTCAGCTCGCAGGTGGTGGAGGCCTTCAGCCCCATCTTGTGCTCGACGTTGGTGGCGTAGACGCCGTTGCGCTCGCCGGGCGAGCCGTCCTCGTTGATGAGGAACTTGGGTACCAGGAACAGCGAGAGGCCCTTCGTGCCGGGCTTGGCGCCCTCGGGGCGCGCCAGGACCAGGTGGAAGATGTTCTCGGTCATGTCCTGCTCGCCGGAGGTGATGAAGCGCTTCACCCCGTCGATGTGCCAGGTGCCGTCGCCCTGGTCGACGGCCCGGGTGCGCCCGGCGCCGACGTCGGAGCCCGCGTCGGGCTCGGTGAGCACCATGGTGGCGCCCCAGCCACGCTCGATCGCCTGGTGGGCGATGCGCTTCTGGGCATCGTTGCCCTCCTGGTAGAGGACGTTGGCGAAGCCCGGTCCGGCGGCGTACATGTGCACGGCGGGGTTGGCGCCCAGGATCAGCTCGGAGGCGGCCCAGGCCAGCGAGCGGGGCGCGTTGAGGCCGCCGAGCTCCGGGGGCAGGTCGAGGTTGTACCAGCCGGCGTCGATGAAGGCCCGGTAGGACTTCTTCAGGCTCTCGGGCAGGGCGACGCTGTTGGTAGCCGGGTCGAACACCGGCGGGTTGCGGTCGGCGTCCTCGAAGGACTCGGCGACGACGCCGGTGGCGAGGCGGTTGACCTCGTCGAGGATGGTCCGGGCCGTGTTCTCGTCCAGCTCCTCGAACGGGCCGCCGCCCAGCACGTCCTGGCGCTTGAAGACCTCGAAGAGGTTGAACTCGAGGTCACGGAGATTGCTCTTGTAATGCGACATGGGCGCGCTCCGCTTGTCCGGGCCGCTGTGTGTCCACACGCGATCTACTGACTGGTAACAAATATAGGTTACTACCCAGTAGTAGAGATCTGCCAGCGGGAGGCCGCACTTGGCCGGAGAGAGTCCCGTCACCCCACCGAACCGCCGCCTCGGGACCTGCCGGATCCGCACGGCAACGGGGGCGCGGCGATGTGCGCCGGGCCCCACCCCGGGCAGGAGGCCCGCCCTCAGCCGCCTCCGGCCCGCATGCGGTCGGCCGCGCGCTCGATGGCGGTCTCGACGGCCCCGACGCGGTCGGCCAGCAGGCCCATGGCGCCCACCGCCCGGTTCAGCGGGTCGTCGCCGTCACCGCCCAGCGCCTTGCCGCGCAGGGAGGGCTTTGACGCCCTTCCAGCGCTCGGCCTCCTCGGGCGTGAGCGTGCCGCGCAGCTCGCCCAGCTTGGGCAGGTCGGCCTCGGCCCCCGAGGGGAGCGTCTGCGCCTCGCCCGGACAGGACGTTGCCTGTGCAGCGCCGGTGCCCCGCGGCACCCGGGCAGCGAGGGGACGGCGGCCGCCGTCGCAGGTCGTGGCCTGCGGCAGCGGTACCGCGGAGGCGGCGGTCGGATTCAGGCCTTCAGGCCGAGGACCCGTGGTCGGACGCGGAGTCGAACGGCGTGACGCGGTAGACGCCGGACTCGGAGTCGTAGTCGAAGATGAGCGCGGTGCTGCCCGCGCTCAGCCGCTCCTCGCCGATGGTGCGTACCTCGATCAGCGACGACGAGCCGTCGCCGCCGGAGATCTCGGCCTGGCCGAACGCGCTGTCGACCCTGCCGGTGCGCACGACGCAGGTCCGGCCGACGACGTCGGCGCCTCTGCTCCGCCGCTTCGCGGGCAGCAGCCTGCGCAGCCCCATGACGATCGCACTGGTTACACCCCAGGCGATGATCACCGCCGCCACCAGTATCACCAGTGCCAGGGCGATCATCAGGGGAGAGGAGCCGGCCGGCGAGCCGATCAGCACGGTTCCCACCAGGCTCACGAACCAGGCCACCGCGATCAGCAGCGACAGCGCCACGGTCACGGGCACGCCGCCGAGGCCGACGGCTCCGAGGGCGCCGCCGAACCCGCCGGCGGAGCGGGAGTCGGGACCGGCGTCGCCGTCGAGGACGTCGGCGTCGACAGCGCCGAGGATCACGAACAGCCAGTAGCCCGCGACCACCAGCAGCAGAACGCTGAACAGGACCGTGGGAAAGGACAGCGAGGCTTCGAGTAGACCACGCATAGCTCGCTGGAGCCCCCCGTCGCACACCGGACCGACCGCGCCAGCGGCATCCGGCACGTGCGCACCGACTTTACCGAAGGGGGTGCGCGCCCCTGCAGCCCCGGCCGGTGCATTGTCCTCAACCGGTCAGCAGGCCGCCCGCCCCGGCACCCGCGGTCGCGAAAGGGCCACCGGGCAGGGGGTTCGCCTGTCCCGCACGGCCGGGCGCCGGAGGGGCGCCGACGCGCCGCTGCGGCCCCTCGGCGCCCCTCCCCGACCGCTTGCGTCGTCACCCGGGCCCGCCCCCTGGCGCGGTTCCCTCGCCCAGTGGGCTCAGCCGTCGGCGACCGGACGGGGCGGGCGCCTCCAGAGCATGGTCACGAGCGCGCCGCCCGCCAGTGCGGTGGTCACCGTCAGCGGCACGAACGCGGCCTGGAACCCGGCACCGGTCTCCAGCACCACGCCCGCCGCCACGGTCACCACGACCGTGGTGAGGAAGCCGCTCATGTTCACCAGCCCCGAGGCCACGCCGGTGCGCTCGGCGGGCAGGCCGTCGCGGGCGAAGTCGAACGACAGCGCGGGTGCCGCGACGGCCCCGGCCGCGCTGACCACGAGCACCGCCAGTACCACCCCGGTGGGCGGGAGGCCGCCGGGCCAGCCGACCACGGCCAGCCAGCCGACCGCGAACAGGCTCGCCAGGGTCGTGGCCAGCGGGCGCCGCACCCCCGGGTGGCGTCCGGCGAGCGCGCCGATGAGCGGGGAGACCCACAGCACGGCGGCGCCGATTCCGGAGAGCAGGGTGCCGGCCACGCCCGGGGCGAAGCCGGCCCCCTCCACGAGGAAGGGGTAGCCCCACAGCACGCCGAGCGTCGTGTACGGAGGCATGATCGCGGCGTGGTGGACCATACCCAGCCGCGGTCCGCGGGTGCGCAGCGCCTCGGCGATGCTCTCCAGGGCGCGGACGCGGGGCCGCGTACCCCCGGGCAGCGGCCCGGTGGGGCGGTCGCGCACCACCAGCAGCACGAGCAGCGACATCACCAGGGTGACCGCGGAGAAGGCGAGGAAGGCGCCGGTCCAGCCCAGGCCGTGCAGCGCGAAGGACAGCGGGGCGACGCTGGCGGCCTGGCCGATGCCTCCGGCCACCCCGGTGAGCCCGCTGACGAGCGCGTAGCGGGAGCGGGGGAACCACAGCGCGGCGAGGCGGATGACGTTGAGGAAGGTGACGGCGTCGCCCATGCCGATCAGCACCCGGCCGGCGATGGCGGTTCCGAGGGAGGGCGCGACCGCGAAGAGCGCCACGCCCGCCGCCATCAGCACCGCGCCCGCCGTAAGCGAGACCCGCGGGCCGACCCTGTCGGCGAGCAGGCCGGTGGGCACCTGCAGCACCACGTACACCAGCAGCTGCAGCATCGGGAGCATGGACAGCAGCGCCGGGCCCGCGTCGAAGCGCTCCTGGGCCTCCAGCGCGGCGGCGCCCAGCCCGTTGCGGTGGAACATCGCCAGGAAGTAGACGCCCACGCCGATTCCCCACACCAGCCAGGCGCGGGCGCCGCCGGCGGGTCCGGCGGGGACGGTGCGGGCCGGGGACGCGGCGGGGCCGGCCGGTGCGGTCGTGGTTGTGGCGGTGTGCGCGGCGGTTTCGGTCATGGCGGCAGCGGAGGCGGTCGACGGTGCGGAGGACGTCGCAGGTCGCGAGGACGAGGAGACGTCGGTCACCCGGTCACCGGATGAATCACGGCGCACCGGGCCCACCCGGCCCGGACGTCGCCCCCTCCGCGGGCCTGCCCTGCGGAAGGCGCCGCGAGTACCGGTGCCGGCGGAGGTGGAATCGCGCCCGGCGCCGCTCACGTTCGCGCCCCCAGCAGCTGTGCGGCCCCGTCCAGGTGGACCTGGACGGCGCGGCCCGCGGAAGGCGCGTCGCCCGCCTCGACGGCCGCGAGGATCGCGGCGTGCTCGTCGATGTTCCTGCACATCCGCGCCACGGTGCGGACCCCCTCTTCCATCATGCGCAGCTGCCGGTCCCGCAGTGAGTCGTACAGGCCGACCAGGATCGCGTTGCCTCCGGCGGCGACGATCTCGCGGTGGAAGCCGCGGTCGGCCAGGACGAACGCCTGGCGGTCGCCGTCGACCTCGGTGCGCATCCGGTCGAGCAGCTCGTTCAGCCGCACTGCGAGCGCGCCGCGTTCCCCGGCCTCGGCGGCGGCCGCCTTCTGCGCCGTGTGCCCTTCGACGAGCCGCCGCGTCTCGATCACGTCGTCGATCTCGTCTTGGGAGACGGGCACGACCAGAGCGCCGCGCTTGGGGTAGAGGCGCACGAGCCCCTCGGCCTCCAGGCGCAAGAGCGCTTCGCGGACGGGGGTGCGGGACACGCCCACCCCGGCGGCGATGTCGCCTTCGCTGATCAGATCGCCGCCGGCGTAGCGGCGGTCGAGGATCGCGTCCTTGGTGTGGCGGTAGGCGCGGTCGGTCGCCGAGGTCTTTGTATGCATCTTGTATCTATGCTAGCGGCGGCCTGCGGCTCTGTGGCGGCATACGCGGGAAGAAGAGGGGTGTGACCGGCCACGTCCGGCGGTGGCGCGGAGCACGCCGCGCCGGGGGCCCGGCGCAGCGGAAGCGGAGAAGGGGCGGGCCGCCGCAGTGAGCGGGCCGTAGCCTGAGCGGCTCCGCCGGCTCCGCGCGCGGATGAATGCGGATGAATGTAGGGACCGCGTGAGTCTCTGAGGGCCCCTCGCCCCCTCGCGCTCGCTCTCGCGTCCACGCGGGGGCTTGCAGGGAAGCGCGACGGCGTGCCGGACGGTGGGGAAGGCTCTCGCACGCGCGCGAGGGGCGTCAGGAGGCGCACACCGGCGAGCGCGGGGCCGGCGCTCGGCCGCGGCTCCGCGCCGCCCTGCGGGCGACCTGAGCGGCGCGGCGGGCCGGCCGCCCCGTCTTTCCCGGGCGCCGGGTGCACCGCCGGTGCGGAGGAGTCGAGTGGTCGCGAGGATCCTGTTGGTCCGGTTGGTCCCATGGGGGCGCAAAGACACGGTGATTCCGTCGCAAACCGGGGTCGAAACGCCGGGTCGGTACGAATGCGACGCGGCTCCAAGCACCTCTCCCGGATACCACGTTGGGTGACTGCTCGGGTGCTCGGCGCCTACAGAACGGGGGGTGCGGCACCCGCTTCGCAGTCGACCGGCAGATTTGTACGGTTCAACAGGTTTTGAGCGGCGCGGAGCGCTCGAGGGGACCCCTTCCGGCCCCGGGATTGCCGCTCTTAGCTGGGATGACGCGATCGGTGCCCCTCCGTCGCGCCGGGTGACCCACCTGACGTCCCTGGGGGGTGGCGGGCGGCCAGCTGTGGCCACGAAACGCCGAAGAAGCTGTCGTGACCTGCAAAAACTTCCCGTCCACCCGCATGTCACCCCGTGCTTGCCTGTGGCATGGGTCACATTTTCGAGGGTCGACCCCTAGGGGGCGATTGCTGCTACTATCCGGAGCGCAAAGAATAACCAGGAGGTAACGACAGAGTTCGCTGCCTACCAACTTTGCGAAGATCGTGGATCTTTGACTGCCCGGCCCATGCTCGGACCGCGGTCGCGCCCCCTTGCGGATGGCGTTCCACGGCAACCGGACTGATCAGGAGACGTCGAAGTGAGTCACTGGCGGTTGAACAACCCGCGGGCCAACCGCGCGAAGGCGGCGCTGGCCAACCGCGTGAAGCACAGACCCCGGCACGCGTTCTGCGCCGAACGGGCCGTCACCGCACTCTGGGACGAACTCGTGGCGATCGCGGCAAGCCCGATGTACCGGGCCGGCACGTCGGAACTCGCGGTCATCTCGGTCATGCGCGGTATCAACGTCTGGTGCCGCGACGGCAAGTTCTTCTGGAACGACCTCTTCGGCAGCACCGTCACCCACCCGGCGAACGACCCCGCCGGCGCGGCGGCCCTGCTGAACTCCCTCTCCTTTCCCTTCACCAGCCCCTTCCAACGCGGCCGGCACCACGCTTCCTCCCTCTCGGCCGCTTGAAGAGGCGACGGCGTCGCTGAGCCTGCGTCAGAGCGCCCACTCGGCACCGGTCCGACGGTTCCCCCGCCCAGGTCGGCGAGTGCCGCTCCTACCCACTCAGACGCCGCATCGGCCCGTTGAGTTCCCCCCTTCCCGCGAAAATCTCGCACCATCCCGTCTGCTTCCCGACACTCCTGCGGCACAGGTGTGTCCGCATCACGCGCGGCGGCGCCCGCCGCCACCTCAGTCGGCGCCGCCGCGCTCCCTCATGAGGCCCTCGACGCCGTCGAGCATGCGCCGCAGGCCGAACTCGAAGACCTCGTCCGCACCCGGCGGCGCGCCGACGCCGAGCGCCGCGGCGAAATGCGGGTAGCGGCCGAAGTCCACATGCTCTTCCAGAAACGCGTCGCGCGTCGCACGCCAGGTCTTCGCGCTCTCGCCCGGCCCCCCGTCCGAGGCCGGATCGGTGGCGTTGCGCGCCATGCCGCGAACGAGGCCGTCGATCCCCTCGACCACGGTGAACCGCTCCGCGTCGGTGAGGCCGGTGCCTTCCAGCACGCTCAGCGCCGAGTCGAACCAGGCCATCAAGTTCGGTCCCGGCAGCGGGCGGTCCGAGGCGAGCTGCAGGATCCACGGGTGCCGGCGGAACCCCTCCCAGTCTGAGCGGGCCGCGGCCTCCAGCTGCTCGCGCCATCCGCCCGGAAGGGTGTGCGGCAGCACGCCGTCGCCGATCATCGCGTCGAGCATGAGTGCGAGCAGTTCCGGCTTGCCCGGGACATAGGTGTACAGCGACGCCGTGCCCACCTCCAGGCGCTGGGCCACCCTGCGCATGGACAGCGCGGCAAGCCCCTCGGCCTCGGCGACCTCGATCGCGGCCTGTACCACCCGCTCGCGGGTGAGCCCCTGTCTCGGCCCGCGGCTGGGGTGCGGCTCGTCCACGCCCCACAGCAGCTTCAGCGCGGGCGTGGGGTCGTTGTCCGGCTCGGCGGCGGCGTTGTCGTGAGTAGTCATCTTGCAGACAGCATAGAACTCCGTATACCGTTCGGAGAAATAATATCGAATGGTGTTCGGAGTTTCTGGCCATGGATGTCCGCACACGCCCCGCCGCGCGGGGCGGAGTACGCACCGGCGAGCGCGCTCTCGCCCCCGATCTGGCGCGCGGCGCCATGCTGCTGATGATCGTTCTGTCCAACACCGCCTTCTTCCTCTACGCCGCCGAGCACGGGCCGTCGGGCTGGCACCCCGTCGACGGCTCCGCGGCCGACCGGGCCGTGCAGTTCGCGATGATCACGGGCCTGGACCTGCGCGTGTTCCCGCTCTTCGCGTTCCTCTTCGGCTACGGCATGATGCAGGTCATGCAGCGGCAGACCGCCGCCGGCGGCACCGAGCGCGGCGCCGTCCGGGTGCTGCGCCGCCGCAGCCTGTGGCTGCTCGCCTTCGGCCTCCTGCACGGCGCGCTGCTGCTGGGCGGCGACATCCTCGGCGCCTACGGTGTGGCGAGCCTCGTGGTCGGCGCGCTGTTCCTGCGCCGCCGCGACACCACCCTGCTGGTGTGGGCGGGGATCGCGGTCGCTCTCCTCGTGTTCGGCGAGGTCGGATCCGCGCTCGACGTCCTCGACGCCGGGAACGCCGCCGCCCGGGCTGTGAACCCCTCGACGCTCTACTACGCCTCCGGTGAGGAGAGCTATCCCGCCTCGGTCGCCACGCGGTTCTCCACGTGGCTGTTCGTCGCCTTCGGGGGCGGGCTGCTCGGCTTCTCCTTCCACGCGGCGATGCTGCTCGGGTTCTGGTGCGCTCGACGGCGCGTCCTGGAGGAACCGGGCCGGCACCTGCCGCTGCTGCGCACCACCGCGGTCGTCGGCCTGGCGATCGGATGGCTCGGCGGACTGCCCGCCGCCCTCGCCCACATCAACGCGGTGGACGCCCCGCCCGCGGTGCTGGCGGAGGCCGGGCCGCTGTACGCGGCGCAGTCGATCACGGGCCTGGCGGGCGGACTCGGCTACGTCGCGGTGTTCGCGCTCGTCGCCCACGCCCCCTCCGCCCGTGCGCGGCGCAGCCTCCCGGTCGTCGCCGTGGCCGCGGTCGGCAGGCGGTCGCTGTCCTGCTACCTGGCGCACTCGCTGATCTTCGCCCCGCTGCTGGCGGCCTGGGGCCTGGGTTGGGGCGCGCATCTGACCAGCTGGAGCATGGCCCTCTTCGCGGTCGGCGTCTGGCTGGTCACCGTCGTCGGCGCCTGCGCCCTCGACCGCGCCCACCGCCGCGGCCCCGCGGAGGCGGTCCTACGACGGCTGATGTACGGCCGCCCGCCGGCGTCAGCGGACGGCGAGGTGCGTGCGACGGCCGGTGTTCCGCTCACCAAATTGGCCGCCTGGGCGCGGAAGCACCTGGCTCCGCGAAGCTGAAGCACGCACCCGAGCCTTCGGACGCCGGGCCGCGGACGTCCGCGGTTCGCCGACGAGTCACCGCGCCCCGGCGAGTCTGCACCGCGATTCGTCGCCGCGGGGGTCATTCATGTTCAGCTTCACCTGAAGAGCATCGGCCTGTCTGCAGTGCTACACGTTCGTATTTTTTTGGAGAATCTGTAGAACGTCAGTATCTCCGTATTCGAGTATGGCCCCATGGTTGAGGAAGTGCTTACGCCCTGGGCCGGTTGGGGTCAGGAGTTGCGGCGGGTACGCGAGTTTGCAGGTCACACTCAAGGTCAACTCTCCGGTCCGGCCAGTATGAGTCGGCAATCGGTAAGTAAATACGAAATGGCGACAAGAAAGCCGAACCTGGACATAGTGCATCGTCTGGACCGGGTCTCGTCTACAGGCGGGCTGCTCCACCAGATGTGGAAGGACATCGATGGAACTGGGCACGTTCCGCCGGAGTGGGTCGACTTCCTGGCCCTTAAACAGCAGGCGATCGATATCCGGGAGTACCAGGCGATCCTGATTCCCGGACTCCTCCAGTCCGCCAAGTATATGCGCTGGATCTTCAGGCGCGGACGCGAAGGCGAAGGCACGTGGGACAGGGCCGTCTCGGCTCGGCTCGCTCGACTCGACAAACTCAAGCCGGGAACCACTTTCCGCGCTGTAGTAGACGAGCCGGTGCTTCGTCGTATCCCCGGTTCGGTCGACATCATGCGCGAGCAGTACGACCACATTCTGCATCTGGCCGAGTCGGGACGGGTCATCCTGATGATTACGCCCGAGTATGCTCCCTGGCGACCGATTGCCAAAGGTGCGTTCCGCATCATGACCCTGGAGGGAGGGCGGCAGATCGTGCACCTGACGCACATTTTCGGCCACGTCGTCAAGGAGAAGCCGTCTGAGGTCGTCGAACTGGTCGGACTCTTCGGCGACTTCCAGGCCGAATCCCTCTCTCCCACGGACTCGATAGCGTTGCTCAGGAAGATGAGGGATGAACTCTAAAACCAAGTGGCACAAGAGCAGCCACAGCGGAGCGAAGGACGCCGACTGCGTCGAGGTGGCTGAGGGGGCGCGGACGCTGGTGCGGGACACGCGGCACCGTGATCTGGGCCATCTGGCCTTCCCCGCTGACGAGTGGCGGGCCTTCGTCACCGCGCTGAGAACCGGCGACCTCTGAGGCGCCGGCAGCCGTCCGCCCCCGAGACGAAGCGGCAGAGCGGGGTGGGCGGGACCGCCGGTCCCGCCCACCCCGGCCGACACGGCCTCCTAGTCGGTCCGGCGGCGCACCGCGAACTTCAGGTGCAGCACCCGGTCGCCCTGGACGACCACGTGGGGCTCCTCCAGCAGGTGCTGCCCGCGAATGCCGCCGAAGTAGCGCCTGCCCGACCCGAACACCACGGGCACCACGTCCATCGCCACCTCGTCCACGAGGCCGGCCGCGAAAATCTGGCCGCCCACATCCCCGGCGGCGACGGAGATGGTGCGCTCACCGGCGAGCTCCTGGGCCTTGTCGATCGCGGCCGCCACGTCGTCGACGAAGTGGTACGACGCCTCCGGGTGCCAGCCCGCCGGCTTGGGGCGGTGGGACACCACGACCACGTGGTCGCCGGTGGGCGGCCGACCCTCCCAGCCGTTCACCTGGTCGAAGAGGCGGCGGCCCATCACGATCACGCCGATCGACTCCCACATGGGCCGGACGTACTCCGCCGACGCACGTGAGACCTTGAAGGCGGTTCCCGTTCCGGAATGGTCGTGCTGGTCGTCGCCTTCGGTGATCGGGGTGTCCCCGTTGAAGTACCACTCGTGGAGCGGGCCGACGCCGTCGTTCTCGTCGGCGATGAAGCCGTCCACCGAAACCACGTTGTGCATGATTACCGTGCCCACAGGTTCTCCCGACTCTCTCGCGCGTTTACTCCGATCCTGCCGCTGCCGGGGGGCTCCGGGCTTGTAAGAAATCAATCGGCGGGCATCGGGCCGTTGTCCGGTGGGAACCCCTTCTCGGGTGGGAACCGGCGCCGCAGGGCCAGGTACGCCGCCGGGGTGTGGCCGGTGAAGTCCGTGAACTCCCTGCTGAAGTGGGCGCGGTCGAAGTAGCCCGCCGTTTGGGCGAGCTCCGACCAGTCGACCGGACGCAGGGCGTCCACGGACACGATCAGCCGCGCAAAGCGGTAGATCCGCGCCATCCGCTTGGGGGTCACCCCGATCTGAGCCTTGAACTGCGTGGCCAGGTGGTTGCCGCTCACACCGGCGGCATCGGTCAGTGCTCCGACCGAGAGCGCGCCGTGGGAGGCCTCCAGCCGCCCTCCGGCGTGGCGGACCAGGTCGAGGCCGCGCGGCGGCTCCTCGGCGAGCCGCGACCGCAGCTCCTCCTCCAGCACCCGCAGCGCCTCGGTGGCCGACCCGGTTGCGGATCCGGTCCCACGACCGCTGCCAGACGGCGTCGAGCGGAACCCATCGGTCGCGCAGCTCCGCCGCCGGCAGGTCGACGAACGGCGACATGCCCCAGGGCTTGAAGTGCACCCCGACGAGCCGCACGCGTGCGGGGTACTCGAAGTGGAAGCGCCTGGTCCACACGCCCATGAACCATCCGTCGGCGAACACCGCCGGCGGTACCGAGGGGTCGGAGTCCCGCAGGCGGACGGGCCCGCTGAGGTTGACGAACAGGTGCGCCGAGGGCATCGGCGGGACGGTCATCCAGCGGTGGCGCGGCACCCCCGTCAGGCAGTAGACGTCGTCGACGAACCGGTCGAGCGGCGGCGCGGGCACGTGGCCGACGTACTCCATCCACTCAGTTTCGCCAACGAGGGCGCGGGGCGCGAGGGTGTCAGGCGTCCAACGCGTAGGACCGGTCGATCAGGGCCGTCATGGCCTGCTGGAAGTCGCGGCGCTGCTGCTCGGTCCAGCCTTCGGTCAGCCGGTCGAAGACACGCTCCTGCCAGGCGTGAGCCTGCTCCAGCAGGCTGTGGCCCGAGGGGGTGACGTTCGCCTGGCGTCGGCGGCCGTCGGTCGGCGATCCCCGCATCGTGAGGTACCCCGCTTCCGCCGCGGTCCTTATCAACCGCGACGCTCCGCTCTGGTCGATGCCGATCTCGCGGGCGACGGCGTTGACCGTCGCCGCTGTCCCACGGCGGTTCAGGGAGTCGACGGCCTCGGTGGCGAGGACCAGCCGCTCCTGCTCGGCGGCAGCGGCGTCGCCGGCCGACGACCTGCGTGACCAGTGCCGGACGAACGCGAACAGGACCTCCCCGGGCCCGGGGGCGCTCACTCGGTGGCCGCCATTTCGCGGCAGATGTAGGCGAGCTCCAGCGCCGACGCGAGATCGGGCAGCCGGAGCGATGCGGTCACCTTGTCGCCGGCGACCCGGAACACCGTCGCCACTCGTGTCGGGGCCGTGCTCTGGGGCCAGGCGGCGTCCTCCTCCACGACCATGAGGCGCTCACTGACCGGATGCCACGACCGCGGGGCCAGCGTGATCCCCGAGCGCTCCACCCACTCCGCGAACTGCGCAGGCGTGATCGGACCGGCGCCCTTCGGTCCCAAGACGACGACCGGATCGCCGACCGCACTGGCTGAACGCTCCGGGTCACCGTCGTTGACGCTCGCGTGCCACTCGTTTACGGCCGCTTCCAGTGCTGACTCCATAGCGCGATTATATGCGAAACGCATATTTAAGCGACGGCCGGGATGTCGGTGACGGCCTGCCCCCGCAGCACCCGGCCCTGCGTGTGTCGAACAGGCCTTCCCCCGACCCGTGCCGCGGCCCGCGGTTCATCCGGGCTCGCCCTGCCGATCACCCGGTCCGGCCGGGACACGGCTTCGACTGCGTTCGTAGTGCCGTCGGGCCTTCATGCGGTTGCCGCAGGTCGCCATCGAGCACCAGCGGGCCCTGTTGGCCTTGCTTTGGTCCAGGAGGAACAGCCGGCACTCGTCGTTGCCGCACGGGCGCAGGCGCCCCGGCAGGTTCTCGTCTACCCGGGCCCAGGCCAACACCACGCGCGCCGGCAGGCGCATGTCGGGTTCGGTGACGAGCTCCCAGCTCAGGCCGGCCTCGCTGAGCCGGGGACGCTGATGGACGCCCTCAAGCGCCTCGGCAAGCACCGTCACGGGCGCTCGACCCAGCACCACATCGGTCAGGTGCTCTCGGAGATGCCGTAGCCGTCGAAGCTCGGCCGTCGACCCGGTGCCGCCGCGCGCCTGGGACCACCTTCGGGCGCATCCGTCGTCGGAGAGTTCGTCGTTTTCGACGCCGTCCCGTATCGGCCTGGTGTTGAGGAGCGCGAGCAGCAGCTCACCGTCCTCGACCATCACCACCCACCAATCTAACCAGTAACAACTCATTGACAAGGTTAGCACGGCGGCCTACAGTCGCCTTCGTCGAGTTAACCTGTTAAATCTTGCAATGGGGTTAGAGTGAACGTGGTGCACCACCGAACGGCGACCGTCGACGGCCATCGGGTCTTCTACCGGGAGGCCGGACCGGACCAGGCGCCGACCGTGCTGCTGCTGCACGGCTATCCGACCAGCTCACACATGTTCCGCGAGCTCATCCCGGCACTGGCCGACCGCTATCACGTCATCGCCCCGGACCATCTCGGATTCGGCCAGTCGGACACACCGCCGGTCGACGAGTTCGAGTACAGCTTCGACGCGCTGGCCTCCATCACCGAGGGCCTGCTGGACGCGCTGGATGTGGAGAGGTTCGCGATCTACGTGCAGGACTACGGTGCGCCCATCGGCTGGCGGCTCGCCCTGGCCCGGCCCGAGCGGGTCACCGCGATCATCAGCCAGAACGGCAACGCCTACGAAGCCGGCTTCGTGGAGTCGTTCTGGGCACCGATCTGGGCGTATGCGGCCGATCCCGGCCCGGGCAACGAGACCGCCCTGCGCGGCGCCCTCGGCCTGGAGGCGATCCGCTGGCAGTACCTGCACGGCGTTTCCGACCCCAGCCTCGTCAGCCCCGATACCTGGACCCACGACCACGCTCTGATCCAGCGCCCCGGCAACGACGCGATCCAACTGCGCCTGTTCCGCGACTACGCCACCAACGTCGCCCTCTATCCGCGCGTGCACGAGTACTTCCGCGAGAGCCGAGTGCCGCTGCTGGCCGTGTGGGGGGCCAACGACGGGATTTTCGGTCCCGACGGCGCCCGCGCGTTTCGCGACGACCTTCCCGACGCCGAGATCCACCTTCTCGACGCGGGGCACTTCGCACTCGAATCCGATCTCGACACGGTCGCGGCCCGCGTCCGCGACTTCCTCGGCCGGGCCGTCGCATAGCCGCCGCCCGCCCCAGCACGCACGGGACCACGACCACAGCGGCGGCGGTCCGCTGCGGACCGACCGGCCGCCGCCGCAGTGCTAGCGGTCCGGCTCCGGCGGACGGTGCTCGTCGTAGGACCGCCGGCTCCGGTCGATGTCGGGGTTGTGCTCCACCGCCCACTCGGCGAGCCGCACTGCGGGGTCGATCAGGGTGCGGCCGACGTCGGTGAGCTCGTACTCGACGCGGGGCGGCACCTCGGGGTACGCGGTCCGCGAGACGAGCCCGTCGCGTTCGAGGTGCCGCAGGGTCAGCGACAGCATCCGCTGCGAGACACCGGGGATGCGCTGCTGCAGCTCGCCGAACCGCATGCGCTGCTCGTGGAGCGTCGCAACCACCAGGAGGGTCCACTTGTTGGCGATCCGGTCCAGGATTCCGCGGATCGCACGGCCCCCGTCGCCCCGGATCAGGCAGGTCCTCTCGTACCGCGACATGGACACGCTCCTGTCAGTTACGCACACGGTTGTGCCTTTTGTACCGATCCCGATAGTCACCCATGATGAGCATGCTTACAAGCCGTAACCATCGGAAGGGCCGTCATGGAGTTCGCCTACTGGATCGTCGCCGCGCTTCTGGGAGTCTTCTATCTCTACGCAGGCGGAAAGAAGGCGGTACAGAGCCGGGAGCGGCTGGAGCCGATGATGGGCTGGGTCGACACGATCCCGATGTGGCTGGTCCGCTGCATCGGCGCCGTGGAGGTGCTCGGCGTCGCCGGTCTGCTCCTGCCCCCGCTGACCGGCATCGCGCCCTTCCTGGCGGTGGCGGCGGCTGCCGGGTTCGCCGTCCTCCAGGTGCTGGCGACCGGTCTGCACCTCGTGCGCGGCGAGGTGCGCGAGACCGGGCTCAACGCCGCGCTCATCGCGCTGGCGGTCGTCGCGGCGTGGCTGGCCACGGTCTGGTGAGCGGGACACCTCGCGGAGCGCTCCGCGCGCAGCGAAAGGCGATCGCGGCGCGGCCGGAGCACTCTGAGTGAGCCGCCGCAGGTCTGCGCCCCGCGGCCGGACGTGCGGCGGGGCGGGAGGGTGCGCCCTCCCGCCCCGCTCAGCTCGCGCCTTCGCGCGTCAGCCCCAGATCAGCGCCGTGGTCTTGGGGTCTTCCAGCATCGCGCCGACGTCCCGCAGAACCTTCGAGCCCAGTTCGCCGTCCACAAGCCTGTGGTCGAAGGACAGCGACAGGGTCGTCACCTTGCGGACCGCCAGCTCCCCGCCGTGGACCCACGGCATGTCGCGGATCTGGCCGAACGCCAGGATGGCGGCCTCGCCCGGGTTGATGATCGGCGTTCCCGCGTCGACACCGAACACCCCCACGTTCGTGATGGTGATCGTGCCGCCGCCGAGGTCGGCCGGGGTGGCCTCGCCCGCGCGGGCGGTCTCGGCGAGGGTCTGCAGCTCCCGCGCCAGCTCCGGCAGCGGCTTGGTGTGGGCGTCCTTGATGTTGGGCACCACCAGCCCCCGGTCCGTGGCCGCCGCGATCCCCAGGTTCACGTAGTGCTTGCGCACGATCTCCTGGGTCTCGTCGTCCCAGGAGGCGTTCACCTCGGGGTGCCGCCGCACGGCCGTGAGCAGCGCCCGCGCCACAAGCAGCAGGGGCGAGACCTTGAGACCCGCGAACTCGGGGCGCTCACGCAGCTGCGCGACGGTCTCGATCGCCTCGGTGACGTCCACCTGCAGGAACTCGGTCACGTGCGGCGCACTGAACGCGCTGCGGACCATGGCCGCCGCGGTGTGCTTGCGCACGCCCTTGACCGGGATGCGCTCCTCGCGCGCCCCGGACCCGGCGGCCGGCGCGGCGGCGGCCTGCGGGCCGGCCTCTTGCTCGGGCGCCTCGGGCCGGACGGCGGGTGCCGCGGCTCCGGTGGGCACGTCCGCGCCGCGGCGGACGTCCTCGCGGGTGACGACGCCGCCCGGTCCGGTGGGGGTGACCGACCCGAGGTCGACGCCGAGGTCCTTGGCGAGCTTGCGCACCGGGGGCTTGGCCAGCGCGCGCACCTGTGCTCCGCCGCCCGCGGAGCCTCCCCCGGTTCCCGGCGCCGCCCTGTCGGCCTGCTGGACCTGCTCGGTGCGCGCGCCGGCCGCGCCCGCCCGGCCGTTCCGCTCGCCCGCGCCGCCGTTCGGCGCCGTCGGCGGTGCGGCATCGCCGCCCGCCGCCGCCTCCGCCCGCCTGCGGCGCGGGCGGCGCGTGGTCGACGCCGCGCGCTCGCCGTAGCCGACCAGCGGCTTCTCCCGCTCCTCGGCCTGCTCGCCCGCCGCATCAGACGTCCCGGCGGAATCGCCCGCCGAGCCGCCGCCGGTGTCGATCGTGATGATGGGGGTGCCCACGTCGACCGTGCTCTCGGCCTCCACCAGCAGCTCGCGCACCGTGCCCGCGTACGGGCTGGGCAGCTCCACGGCCGCCTTGGCGGTCTCGACCTCGCAGATCATCTGGTTGACCTGCACCTCGTCGCCGGGCTGCACGTACCACTGCAGCAGCTCGGCGTCGACGAGTCCTTCGCCCACGTCCGGCAGCCGGAACTCGCGCACGCCGCCGGCCTGTTCGGTGTTCACCTGGTTCACGTTGTCTCCCGATCCCCTCTAGTACGCGAACGCGCGGTCGACGCCGTCGAGGATCCGGTCCAGGTCGGGCAGATAGTGCTCCTCAAGGCGGGACTGCGGGTAAGGGGTGTCGAAGGCGCCGACGCGGATGACGGGGGCCTCCAGGTGGTAGAAGCAGGACTCGGTGATCCGGGCCGCGATCTCGCCGCCGATGCCGCCGGTGACCGGGGCCTCGTGCGCGATGACCAGCCGGCCGGTGCGGCGCACCGACTCCTCGACGGTCGGGTAGTCCACCGGCGCGAGCGAGCGCAGGTCGACCACCTCGATGGAGTGGTCGGTGTCGGCCGCGGCCGCCTGCAGGGCGGTCTTGACCATGGGCCCGTAGGCCAGCAGGGTCAGGTCGCCGCCCTCCCGCGCCACGCGCGCGGAGCCCATCGGCGCGGCCGAGTCGACGGAGGCGTCGGTGTCGACGTCGGCCTTGTCGTAGTAGCGCCGCTTTGGCTCGAAGAACACCACGGGGTCGGGGGAGGAGACCGCCTGCTGGATCATCCAGTAGGCGTCGACGGCGTTGGCGACCGTGACCACGCGCAGGCCCGCCGTGTGGGCGAAATAGGCCTCGGGCGACTCGCTGTGGTGCTCGACCGCGCCGATGCCGCCGCCGTAGGGGATGCGCAGCACGACGGGCACGTTCAGCGCGCCGGCCGAGCGGCGGCGCAGCTTCGCGAGCTGGGTGAAGGTCTGGTTGGTGGCCGGGAAGAAGAAGCCGTCGAACTGGATCTCGCAGACCGGGCGGTAACCGCGCAGGGCCAGGCCGATGGCGGTGCCGACGATGCCGGACTCGGCCAGGGGGGTGTCGATGACCCGGTCGGCGCCGAAGTCCTTGTGCAGCTGGTCGGTCACGCGGAACACGCCGCCCAGGCGGCCCACGTCCTCGCCCATGACCAGGACCTTGGGGTCGGACTCCATCGCGCGGCGCAGGCCGGCGTTGATCGCCTTTCCGATCGTGAGGTTGACGCTCATGGTCACCGCCCTCCCTCGGCGCCGGCGTCCTCGAACGACGCCAGATAGTCGGCGAACTCGGCCCGCTGCAGGTCGAGCTGGGTGTTGGGCTCGGCGTAGACCTCGTGGAAGATGTCCAGCGGGTCGGGGTCGGGCAGGGACCGGCACTCCGCGCGCAGGCGCTCGCCCAGCCGGTCGGCCTCGTCCTCGACGCCGGTGAAGAACTCGTCGCCGGCGATGCCCGCGGACGCCATGTGGGTGCGCAGCCGCAGGATGGGGTCCTTGGCCTTCCACTCCTCCAGCTCGGCGGCCACGCGGTAGCGCGTCGGGTCGTCGTTGGTGGTGTGGGCGCCCATGCGGTAGGTGAACGCCTCGATCAGCATCGGGCCCTGGCCTTCGCGGGCCTGCTGCATGGCCTTGCGGGTGACCGCCAGGGAGGCGAGCACGTCGTTGCCGTCGATGCGCACGCCGGGGAATCCGAACCCCGCGGCGCGGCGGTAGATCGGGACGCGCGTCTGGCGGTCCGACGGCTCGGAGATGGCCCACTGGTTGTTCTGGCAGAAGAACACGACCGGGGCGTTGTTGACGGCGGCGAAGTTGAACGCCTCGCTGGTGTCGCCCTGGCTGGTGGCTCCGTCGCCGAAGTAGACGATGACGGCCGTTCCGTCCTCGCCGGTGGCGCCGTCGCGCTGGACGCCCATCGCGTAGCCGGTGGCGTGCAGGGTCTGGCTGCCGATGACGATCGTGTACAGCTGGAGGCCGTGCTGCTCGGGCGTCCAGCCTCCGTTCGTCACACCGCGGTACAGCCCCAGCAGCTCCTTGGGCGCGACCCCGCGCACCCACGCGACGCCGTGTTCGCGGTAAGAGGGGAAGGCCATGTCCTGCGGCCGCAGTGCGCGGGCCGAGCCGACCTGGGCGGCCTCCTGGCCCAGCAGCGAGGCCCACAGGCCCAGTTCGCCCTGGCGCTGGAGCGCGACGGCCTCGGTGTCGACGCGGCGCACCAGGACGAGGTCGCGGTAGAGTCCGCGGATCTCCTCGGCGCTGATCTGCAGCGGGTAGTCGGGGTGGTCGCGCAGCTCTCCCTCGGGGGTCAAGAGCTGGACGAGCTCGGGTTCTCCGTGCGCGGTGTTGTCCGACACCAGTCGCTCCTTGGGGTTCTCGGGGCCGGTTTCGCGGGGTACCACTACGTCGGCCGGATCTCTGCCGCTTACCCGGGGTAACGGGTTCCAGCGGACAGCCCTACCGACATCGTGACAGAACTCACCGCTGGCCGCGCAAGGGCCCAGCGCCGACTTTCATCCGCCGCTCCATGATGACCGAGAAGCCGCAAAGCGCAACTACCAGGCCTTCCTACCAAAAGCAAGGTTGTCCGAAGATCCCGGCGGGCCGCCGGGAGGGCGCGGCCGGGGTGCCGCCCGGGTCCCCGTCCGGTCACACACGGTGACGGCGGCAGATCCGGAGGGCGACCGGGTGCCGACCGGCCCGGGCGCGCACACGTCCGCGGAACACCGCGCTGGCCGTCCCGGCGGGCGCGCGCTCGGTCCGCTCCCGCCGCCGGGCCCGGGCAGGGGGCGGCTAACATCCCGTCATGCCCGAGGACCGCAATCCCTACCGGTTCGGCTTCTCCTTCATGGAGCGCTGGACCCGGTGGCTCAAGGCCGCCATCTGGATCTCGTTGGCGACCGCCCTGGCGCTCGGAGCGATCGGACTGGTCGCCGGCGGGACCATGGACGGCCGCGTGCCCGCGGAGAGCCCGTGGTGGACCGCGGTGTGGGCGGTGCTCGGCGCCGCCGCCGCCGTGCTGGCTTTGGGAATCCTCGTGCCGCTGCTCGCCGCCTTCGTCCTGGGCGGGCTCGCGATCCACCGCTACGGCTGGATTCCGGGCCTGGCCGCCTTCGCCGGGATCCTCGGGACGGCCGTCGGCTTCGGCCTGGACGACTACCTCGGCGACCGCGGCGCGACCGTCGGGCTGGCGGGCATCGCCGTGCTGGTGGCGGGCGTGCTCGGTTTCTTCCTCGTCGGCTGCCTGGCCAAGGTGCCGATGTGGATCGGGACAGGCGGGGCCCGGCTCTCGCTGACCAGAGGCGGGGCGGAGGGCGAGCGGCCGTCCCGCGGCGGGCGCCGCTGACCCGGTCGGGCGGCGGCGCTTCGGTAGACCGCTCAGCGGATGGTCGGATGGGTTACAGCCGATGGGAGTCCGGTTACGGAACGTGGTCCGCGGGTCGCGCCTTCCGCCGGGGGCGGCGCCGCGGATGCGGATCCGGCCGACGGGGCGGGGCCGCGTGCGGGGCAGCGGTTGCCTGGGCCGACGAGGGACGCGGCCGTGCCGGCCGGTGTGCGGCCGGGTCAGGCCGCGGCGCGGACGCCGCGCTCCCGGGCGTAGTCGCCCAGGTGCTCGCGAAGCTGGCGGCGTGCGCGGTGCAGACGGGACATCACGGTGCCCAAGGGCGTGTCCATGCGGGCCGCGACCTCCTTGTAGGTGAAGCCCTCGACGTCGATGAGGTAGACGACGAGCCGGAAGTCCTCGGGCAGCGCGGCAAGCGCGTGCCGGATGGCGGAGTCGGGCAGGCGCTCCAGCACCTCCGACTCGGCCGAGCGCGATCCCGTGGAGGCGTGGGTGTCGGCGGCGGCGAGCTGCCAGTCCTTGATCTCGTCGGTGGAGTCCTGGCGGGGCTCCCGCTGCTTCTTGCGGTAGCCGTTGATGAACGTGTTGGTCAGGATGCGGTACAGCCACGCGCGCAGGTTGGTGCCCGCCTTGAACTGGTGAAAGTTCGCGAAGGCCTTCGCGAAGGTCTCCTGCACCAGGTCCTCCGCGTCGGCGGAGTTGCGGGTCATGCGCAGCGCCGTGGGGTAAAGCTGATCGGCGTACGGGGTGACGGCGGTGGCGAAGTCGAGCTCCTCGTTGGGCTGGTCGGCTCCGCTCCTACGCTCCAGTTCGATGGTCGTCAAATCTCCCCCTATGGGACGACCGGCCTTGTTACTGCTTTGTTAGACGCACGCGAGCCTCTCGGGTGATGCCTGCGGACCGGGTGATACTGGTCACGGAAACGGCCGAACGGCATCCGCAACCGGTCAACGTAAGGTAAAGGCCGCAGCGCGTCACGCCGGGTGCGGCTTCCCTGCGAGTCCGCTCCCCGCCCTCCGTCGCGAGCGGCCCCGTGGGCGGGAACGCGGCGGGCGGCCTTGTCGTCCGGGACGAAGGCGGCGGGCGGGAACGGACCCCGCCGCGGTGCGCCTGCTGTGAAGGCGGGGTCGGTAGGTGGGCGCTTCCACCTCCTTCCAGCGTAGACGCCGCCGGAGCGGCCCGCACGGCGGTTCTTCGTGCCGTACGCTTTCTGCTGCCACCGCCCCGCTAACCGCGGAAGCGGTCTCATCGACATCTTCGAACTCGCCGCCGACCGATCAGTGGAGGACCCCGTGGCCCGCGTCGTGGTTGACGTCATGCTCAAGCCCGAGATCCTGGACCCCCAGGGCCAGGCCATCGTCGGCGCCAGCGACCGGCTCGGCTTCTCCGGCGTCCGGGAGGTCCGGCAGGGCAAGCGCTTCGAGGTGGAAATCGACGGCGAGGCCGGCGAGGCCGAACTCGCCGAGGTGCGGCGCATGGCCGAGACCCTGCTCGCCAATCCCGTTATCGAGGACTTCTCGCTGCGCGTGGAATAGGGCGCGCCAATCCCACTGTGTTATAGGACACGTCCAGTCGGCGCGCCGGTGGTGACCCGAATTCTCCGGAGCCCACTGCCCAGGATTGCTCGCCGAGTGGAATCGCCACGTCACCTGCCGCATCCGGCCAACTCGCGTCCATGTCCGTTTCGCGGCCCCCGCCCCGGGAAGGTTCCACAATGTGCCTACCGGTCGTGAGGGCTTGCGATGGAAGTGAATTTCTCGATTGCGCTTCCCCGACAGGCGTACACCGTTGCCGTGATGCGGGACTTCCTCGGTGAGGCGCTGCGCACCACCGGTGTTTGCGCCGACTGCCGATTCCCCATTCTCCTCGCCTCCTCCGAGGCCTGCGCCAACGCCGTCGACCACGGTGCGCCCTCGTCGGGCTACCGGGTCGCGGTGCGGATCCGCACCGACATGTGCGTGGTTGAGGTGGCCCACACCGGGCCCGGATTCAATCCGGCCCGGGTGCCCCTGCCAGACCTCGAAGCCGAGTCGGGCAGGGGCATTCTTATGATGCGCCATGTCATGGAGGACGTCTCCGTCGACGCCGATCCCGACGGAACCACGCGGGTCCGGATGCGCAAGCGGTTCAGCGAGTGCCGGCCGGGGCCGCCCGAGCCCGGCGAGTGGAGCCGGCTGGAGCCTGTCCTGCGCTGAACCGCGGGCCGAGGCCAGCAGGTAACCTCGGGGACGGAAGCGCCGGTAGCCGCCCGGCCGAACACGGCGCCCGGCTCCACCGACCGAACCCCGGAGAGTGTCCATGGCAGCCCGTGTGGGCGTCGTCACCTTCCCCGGCTCCCTCGACGACAGGGACGCCGCCCGCGCCGTCCGCCTCGCCGGCGCCGAGCCCGTGTCGCTCTGGCACGACAACTCCGACCTGCGGGGGGTCGACGCCGTCGTCCTGCCCGGCGGCTTCTCCTACGGGGACTACCTGCGCTGCGGCGCCATCGCCCGGTTCGCCCCGGTGATGACCGAACTGGTGCCCGCCGCCCGCGAGGGCTCCCTGCCGGTGCTGGGCATCTGCAACGGGTTCCAGATCCTGTGCGAGAGCCACCTGCTGCCCGGCGCGCTCACCCGCAACCGGTCGCTGCGGTTCATCAACCGCGATCAGCGGGTACGGATCGAGTCCGCCGCCACGGCCTGGACCAACCGCTACACCGAGGGCGAGGAGGTCTGCATCGTCCTCAAGAGCGGCGAGGGCAGCTTCGTCGCCGACGAGGCGACACTGGACGAGCTGGAGCGCTCGGGCCGGGTGGTCGCGCGCTACGTGGGCGAGGCCCCCAACGGCGCCCGGCGCGGCATCGCGGGGATCAGCAACGAGCATGGCAACGTCGTCGGCCTGATGCCCCACCCCGAACACGCCGTGGAGGAGCTGACCGGCGCGTCGACCGACGGACTCGGCTTCTTCACGTCCCTCCTCGCGCACCTGGCCGAGACCGGCCCCGCGGCCGCCGCCGCGACCGGCTGACGACCGCTGACGCGACACCCAGGGGGACGGTATGCGCATCATGAACCGGCTGCGGGCGAGACCGACCATGGTCGTGCTCGTCGCCGTGCTGACCGTGGGTCTGGTCGCCACGGGGGCCATCGGCCTGTTCGACGCCCTCGACAGCGCCGACTCCGGCCAGGCGGGCGGGCAGACCCCGGCCCCGGGCAACGCCGCGTCGCCGGTGGCGGCCCCCGGGATGGACGCGCTCGGCGATGCGCCCAAGGGGGCCGGCTACACCGACTTCGGCGAGCAGTGCCCCGACGTGGAGTGCGTGCGCATCGTCGGCGTCACCCTGAAGGGCGGCGAGCACAAGCAGGACTCCGACAAGGCGAGCGACGCCGCGATCGACAAGGTCTTCAAGCACCTGCTGGACAACGGCTGGGCGCGCGTCCTGCCCAACAACGAGCAGGACCCCGATGAGGTCCCGCTCGGCGAGAGCTACCTCACCGACGGCCAGGTGCTGATCACCGCCACCCCGGTGAACGCGCCCGACGCCAGCGCGGGCCTGATGCTGATGCACGCCCAGGAGCCGGACTCCTGACCGAACCGCCCGCCCCGCCGACGGCCCGCCCCGCCGACGGCCCGCCGCGCCCGATCCGCCGCCGCCCCGCCCAGCACGCCCTGAACGGAAAGCACCGCATGCCCGAACAACCGCAACCGGACACCGTCGCCGCCGCGAAGGCCGCCCCCGAGACCCCTCAGCCCTACGCCGAGCTGGGCGTGGCCGACGACGAGTACGCGCGCATCCGCACCATCCTGGACCGCCGCCCCACCGCCGCCGAGTTGGCGATCTACTCAGTGATGTGGAGCGAGCACTGCTCCTACAAGAGCTCCAAGGTCCACCTGCGCCAGTTCGGCGAGAAGGCGCCGGCCGGCGACGCGCTGCTGGTCGGCATGGGCGAGAACGCCGGCGTGGTCGACGTCGGCGACGGCAACGCGGTCACCTTCAAGATCGAGTCGCACAACCACCCCTCCTACGTCGAGCCGCACCAGGGCGCGGCCACCGGCGTGGGCGGCATCGTCCGCGACATCCTCACCATGGGCGCCCGGCCGGTGGCCGTTATGGACGCGCTGCGCTTCGGCCCGCTGGACGCCCCCGACACCCGCCGCGTCCTGCCCGGCGTGGTCTCGGGCATCTCCTTCTACGGCAACTGCCTGGGCCTGCCCAACATCGGCGGCGAGCTCGGCTTCGGAGCGGGCTACGCGGGCAACCCGCTGGTCAACGCGCTGTGCGTGGGCGTGATGCGCCACGAGGACATCAAGCTCGCCCAGGCTCCGGGCCCCGGGAACAAGGTGGTGCTGTTCGGCGCCACGACCGGCCCCGACGGCATCGGCGGAGCATCGGTGCTGGCCAGCGCCACCTTCGACGACGAGAGCCACGCCAAGCGGCCCAGCGTGCAGGTGGGCGACCCGTTCTTGGAGAAGCTGCTGATCGAGTGCAGCCTGGAGCTGTTCCGCGACGGGCTGGTCGTGGGCATCCAGGACCTCGGGGCGGCGGGCGTCTCGTGCGCCACCACCGAGCTGGCCGCCGGGGGTACCGGCGGCATGCGCATCGAACTGGACCGGGTGCCGCTGCGCGACTCCACGCTCACGCCGGAGGAGATCCTGATGAGCGAGTCGCAGGAGCGCATGATGGCGGTCGTGGAGCCCGCCAGCCTGGACGCGTTCATGGACACCTGCCGCAAGTGGGACATCCAGGCGAGTGTCATCGGCGAGGTCACCGACGTCACGCCCGAGGAGGCCGAGCGCGGCGGCCGCCTGGTGATGACCTGGAACGGCGAGACCGTGGTCGACATGCCGCCGCGCACCGCCTCCGACGAGGGCCCGGTATACGAGCGCCCCTATGCCCGCCCCGCCGAGCAGGACGCGCTGCAGGCCGACATCCCGGAGTCCCTGGAGCGCCCCGGCGACGACGACGAGCTGCGCGAGCAGGTGCTCACCGTGCTGTCGGCGCCGGGCGTGTGCGACCCGTCGTGGGTCACCGAGCAGTACGACAGCTACGTCAGGGGCGACACGGTGCTCTCGGCCCCGCACGACGCCGGCATGATCCGCGTGGGCGACGACGGCACCCGCGGAATCGCGCTGGCCACCGACGGAAACGGCCGCTACACCCGCCTGGACCCCTACGCGGGCACCCAGGCCGCCTTCGCCGAGGCCTACCGCAACGTCGCCGCCTCCGGCGCCCGCCCGCTGGCCGTCACCAACTGCCTGAACTTCGGCTCGCCGGAGGACCCGGGCGTGATGTGGCAGTTCGCCGAGTCCACCCGGGGCCTGGCCGACGCGTGCCTGCGCATGGGGACGCCGGTCACCGGCGGCAACGTCAGCTTCTACAACCAGACCGGCGAGGCCGCCATCAACCCCACGCCGGTCATCGGCGTGCTGGGCGTGATCGACGACGTGCACACGCGGCTGAACACCGCGTTACCGCGGCACGGCTCGGGAGCGCGCATCCTGCTGCTGGGCACCACCGCCGAGGAGGTCGGCGGTTCGGTGTGGGCCGAGGCCGTCCACGGCCACCTCGGCGGGCTGCCTCCGCGGGTGGACCTGGACGCCGAGGAGGCTCTGGCCCGCCTGCTGGCGGAGGCCGCCGACGAGCAGCTGCTCGCGGCGGCCCACGACCTCTCCGACGGCGGGCTGGCCGTGGCGTTGGCGGAGTCGGCGCTGCGCGGCGGGATCGGGTGCTCGGTGCACGTCGACGACGCCTTCACCGCCCTGTTCAGCGAGTCCGGCGCCCGCGCCGTCGTCGTGGCCGATCCCGAGGACGAGGAGGCGTTCACCCGCATGTGCCGCAAGCACGGCGTGCCCGCCGCGGAGATCGGCACGGTCGGCGGCGCGTCGCTGACGTTCACCTACCCCGACGGCGGGTTCAGCATCGACATGGAGACCCTCCGGCAGACGCACCGCGCCCCCCTGCCGCAGGCCCTCGGCGACGACTAGGAGGCGGGTGGGGGTGCGAGGGCCGGGGCGCGGTTCGCCCGGCCCCGGCCCGCGGCGGCTAGCTGTTGCGCCTCTCGTCCTCGGGGAGTTCGGCGTCCGGGTCCATGGCCGCGGGGTCGGTGGCCGACTCGCCCTCGTCGGTGACGACGGGTTCGGGTTCGCGCTCCTCCTCGGCGCGCGTGGGCTTGTTGCCCTTGAGCATGCCCTGGATCTCGCTCTCCAGCTCGTCGTCGAGCTTGGGGCCGTGCTTGTCGCTGCCGCGTTCCATCGGGCACCTCCACAGCCGATCGTCGTGGTTTCCGGTTGATCTTCGCGGCTACCCGCCGCCGCACCCGGGCAAACGGCGCCGAGCGCCCAGGGCGAGCGGCCCACCTGCGCCGACGCCTGGGCACGGACGCAATGAGTGCCCGCCTCGCCGCATGCGTCCGGCGGGCTCGGGCAGTGGCGCAGACAGGGCGCTTCGGCGGACGCCGGCGGCGCCCGCGTTGCACCTTGCAGCACAGCAACGTCGGGAGGTGACGACGGGCCGTCCGGCTGCGGCCCAGCCATCATGGATCTGCGATTTCTGGAACCGCTGTACCGTGCGCCCGGTCCGGTCGCCTCGGTCTACCTGGACACCACGCACACCGCGGAGGACGCGGCGCACCGGATCGGACTGCGCTGGCGCGGGCTCCGCAAGGAGCTGGCGGAGAGCGGCGCCGACGAGGCGACGCTGGAGGCACTCGACTCCGCGGCAGGCGGGATCGACGGCATACCGGGGCCGCAGGGCGAGGCGCTGTTCGCCTCGGGCGGCGAGCTGATCGCCGCGTACACCCTCTCGGGACCGCCTCCGCAGGACCGCGCGGCGCTGATGCCGGTGCCCGAGCCGGTCGAGCTGGTCTGCGACCTCGACGACGGACTGCCCTACGTGGTGGTGGCCGTCGACCGGGAGGGCGCCGACATCTACGCCTACCCCGCCTACGGTGACCTCTCCGAGGAGCGCCACACCAGCGGGGCGACCCTGCACATCAACAAGGTCCCCACCGGCGGCTGGCGGCAGAAGCACCACCAGCGCCACACCGAGGAGGTGTGGTTCGCCAACGCCGCCGAGGTCGCCCACGACGTCGAGGAGGCGGTCAAGGACGTGCAGGCGGCCGCCGTGTTCGTCGGCGGCGACGAGCGCGCTCTGGGCAAGGTGCGCGAGCACCTCAGCCACCGCACGGCCGAGATGCTGATCGAGATCTCGGGCGGCGGCCGGGGCGACCCGGACGCGATCGCCGAGCTGCGCAAGTCGGTGGAGGAAGGGCTGCGCCGGACCGCCGTCGCGCTGCGGTCGGGTCTGATGGAGGACTTCAAGCAGGACCTCGGCCGCGAGGGCCGGGCCGTCCAGGGGATGAGCGCCACGTGTGAGGCGCTGCGTTCGGGCCAGGTGGGCCGCCTGATGATCTCCGGCGACCGCACCGGCGAGCGCAACCTGTGGGCGTCGGCCACCGACCCGCTGGAGGTCTCCGACGACCGCGCCCGCCTCACCGACCCGGCCGAGGCGTTCGAGGCGCCCGCGGGCTCGCTGCTGCTGCGGGCAGCCCAGGCCACGAGCGCGTCGTTCTCCCGGCTTCCGGACCCGGGCGACGCGCAGGACGGCGTGGGGGCGTTCCTGCGCTTCTCCGCGGCGCCCTGAGGTGCGTGGCTGTCGTGCTCCGCGGCGCCGGGGGCACGTGCCGCTGCGCTTCTCCGCGGCGCCCTGAGGTGCGTGGCTGTCGTGCTCCGCGGCGCCGGGG
>NZ_BAABIK010000029.1:68802-73726 GCF_039542725.1 Streptomonospora halophila
GGGGCACGTGCCGCTGTGGTTCTCCGGGGCGCCCTGAGGGGCGTGGCTGTGGTTCTTGCCGTTCCCTGAGGCGTGCGTCCGGCCCGTCCGCTCGTCCGGCCCCTCTGCCGGTCCCGGCACCGCCGGGTTCGGGGCGGGGCGGCCGGAGAGCGGACGGGACCTCCCGCTAACATGAGCGGCCGATTATGCGACGAGACCGTGATGGCAAGTGCAAGCGGCGCCGGGGTGTGCTGAAGGGCCCGATGGGCAGCCACGACCGCCCGGCCAGCCCTTTGCTGTTCCGCCTGATCCTGGCGGTCTTCGGGCTGGCGGTGCTGGTAGCGGGCGCCGTGCTGGCCGCCGTCGTGCTCGGCTCCGCCCCACTGACCGTCGTGCTGACGGCGGGCGCGATCGCCGCGGGCCTGAACGTCTACTGGGTCAGCCGGCGCCGCCGCTACGAGCGCTGAACGGCGACGGGAGGCGGGCCGGTGCCCGTAGCCGGGGCCCGTAAGTGCCGGCGGCGGAGGAGCCGGTGCCGGGAGACGTCGACGGGGGCGGGAGGTGCCGCGGCATCTCCCGCCCCCGTTCGTGCGGCGGCCCGGCTCGCCCGGTCGGCGACGCGGGCGCGGGCGCGGACGCGCGGGGGTCCGTGTCGGCTACCCCTGCGCCTCGGCCGGGATCCAGTCCTGCCATACGTCGGGGTTCGCGCGGACCCACTTCTCGGCGGCCTCGTCGGGGTCCATCCCCTCCTGGGCGATCATCCGCGCCACCGCGTTCTGCTGGGAATTGGTCCACTGCCAGCTGTCCAGCATGCGGTAGGCCGGGCCGCCCTCCTCGGCGAAGCCCTTGCGGAAGATCTTGTTCAGGTCGTAGGACGGATAGTCGCAGGCCACGTCCTTGAGGTCGGCGTCGCACCCTTCGTGGTAGTCGGGGAAGTCGACATGGACCAGGTCCAGCTCCTCGAAGAGCCACTGCGGCTCGTAGAAGTAGAACAGGACCGGCTCGCGCGCCTTGTAGCGCTCGCGCACCTCGGTGATCTGGGCGGCCTCGGAGCCCGCGTAGACGATCTCCAGGTTCAGGTCGAAGTGGTTGATCATCCCCTGGTCCTGAGTCACGAACCCGGGGTCTCCGCCGAGGAACTGGCCCTTGTCGCCGGTCTCGGAGGTCGCGAAGATCTCGGCGTGCTTCTTGATGCCCTCGACCGTGTCGATGTCGGGGTACTCCTCGACGAGGTACTCGGGTACGTACCAGCCCAAAGTGCCCTTGTTGCCGTTGGGTCCGCCGTCGACGACGGTGCCGTTGCCCTGGGGCCCGTACAGCTCCATCAGGTCCTCGTGGCCCCAGTTCTCCACGATCACGTCGACCGCGCCCTGGTCCATGGCCTGCCAGGAGGGCTGTTCGTCGATGCGCATGAGCTGCGTCTGGTAGCCCATCTCGTGTTCCAGCAGATAGGACAGGACGGCGGCACTGGCCTCGTAGCCCACCCAGCCGTTGAGCGCGATGCGCACGGTGTTGGGGTCGCGCAGCATGGACGTCGTGCGCACCGCGCACGAGGACAGCAGCACCACCGCGCACAGCGCGGCGAGGGCCGCCACCACCGTGGAGCGGCGCCGGTCGGGGTTGCGCTCACGCATGGCTCCTCCTTCCCTGAGTGACGCGGTCGAGGAAGATTCCCAGGCACACGATGGCCAGGCCCGAGGTCAGGCCGAGGCCGAGCTGGTTCTGCTTCAGCCCGAACACGACGTCGTAGCCGAGCGAGCCGGCGCCGACCAGGGCGCCCATGACGACCATGGACAGGACCATCATGATCCCCTGGTTCACGGCCAGCAGGAGCGACGACCGGGCCAGCGGCAGCTGCACCTTGGTCAGCAGCTGCCCGCCGGTCGAGCCCTGGGAGACGGCGGCCTCCACCGCGGGGGCCGAGACTCCGCGGATGCCGTCGTTGACCAGCCTGATGACGGGCGGCAGCGCGAAGACCACCGAGGCGGCCAGCGCCGGCACCCGGCCGACGCTGAACAGCGCGACCGCGGGGATGAGGTAGACGAACGGCGGCAGGGTCTGCATGGCGTCGAGCACCGGGCGCAGGATCGCGGCGAGCACGTCGCTGCGTGCGGCCAGGATGCCCACCGCCACGCCGACGGCCAGTGTCACCGCGGCCGCGACGAGCACCTGGGAGAGGGTGTCCATGCTGTTCTCCCACACCCCCAGCAGGCCGGTCGCGAGGACGGCCGCTCCCGCGGTGGCGGCGATCCGCCACCCGCCGAAGATGGCGCCCAGCGCGGCGGCGACCAGCACGACCAGCCACCACGGCGCTCCGGTGAGCAGCGCGCTGAGCGGGTTGAGCACGCCGACCAGCAGCAGGTCGCCGAACGCGCCCGTGGCGTCGCCGATGGCCGACTGCACGGCCTGCTGCGCAGTGTTGATCGGGCCGGAGACGCTGACCGACCAGGCGGGCGGCCAGCCCTCGATCCCGGCCAGCCGCGCGGCGGCGACGACGGCGGCCGCGGCGGCCAGGCCGACCGCGGGCGCCCACCGGCGCCAGGCTGGGGGCAGCACGGGAGTGCGGGTCCCGTCGCCCGCGGCGCCGGTCACCCGGTCCAGCGCGATGGCCATGAGCACGATCGCGGCGCCGGCCTCGACCGCCTGGCCCACATTGACCTTCGACAGCGCCTGGTAGATCGCGTCGCCCAGCCCGCCGGCGCCGATCACCGAGGCGATGACGACCATGGACACCGCCAGCATGATGGTCTGGTTGACGCCGAGCAGGATGGTCCGCTTGGCCATGGGCAGCTGCACCTTGGTCAGGATCTGCCAGGGGGTGGAGCCCAGTGACGTGGTGGCCTCGACCGCGCCGGCGTCCACGTTGCGGATGGCCAGCGCGGTGATGCGCACCGCGGGCGGTACGGCGTAGACGAACGTCGCCACCGCCGCGGCCGGGTTGCCGATGCCGAACAGCAGCAGCATCGGCATCAGGTACGCGAAGGCCGGCATGATCTGCAGGAAGTCCAGCACCGGGCGGACGGCCCGGTGGAAGCCGTCGCTGCGACCGGCGAGGATGCCCAGCGGAATGCCGATGATCAGCGCGATCAGCACCGAGGTCGTGATCAGCGCGAGCGTGGTCATCGCCTCGTTCCACAGCCCGATGAGCGCGAAGACGGCGAAGGTGGCCAGCACCAGCAGCGCCACCCGCCACCCGGCGACGCGCCAGGCGGCCAGGGTGCCCAGGAAGACCACGCCGGGCCAGGTCAGCAGGACCAGCGCCTGGTTGACCAGGACGACCGCCGAGCCCAGGCCCACCGAGACGTAGTTGAGGCCGTAGAGGAACAGCGGGCTGGAGTTGCGGTTGGCGACGATCCAGGTGTAGACGCCGTCCAGCCGGGCGATCAGCCACTGGCCGGTCGCGTCGGGGAAGGTGCCCAGCCACGCGGGCGTGCCGAGGGCGCGGGCTACGGCGTAGCCGGCCGCCAGCACGGCGAGCGCGGCGGCCGCCTGCACCCAGCGGTTGGCGAGCCAGGCGGTGCCGCGGGAGCGGCGGGCGGCGCCGCCGGCGGGCGCGCGGCCGGACGGGGACGGGGCGGCGGTTTCCGCCGGTGCGGAGGGAGCGGGACGTGCCGTGGTCATGGTCACGCCCCTACCGGGTCGCCGGGCGCCCCGCCGGGCCGACCGGACTCCGGCTGCCCCCCGGCCGCCGTGGCGGCGTCCGCGGAGCGGTCCCCGGCGATCAGCCGAAGCACGTCCTCGCGGCCCACATAGCCCAGGACGGTGTCGTCGGCACCGGTGACGCGTACGGGGGCGGTCCCCTCGGCGAGCGGCGCGACGATCCCGTCCACAACCGTGTCGGCGGGTACGGCGGGGCCGTCCTCGGCCTCGCCGGGCCGGGCGGGGCGCGCCAGGCTGCGCGCGGTCAGCACCGCGGTGCGGGAGACGTCCTTGACGAAGTCGCGCACGTAGTCGTCGGCGGGGCTGCCCACCAGGTCCTCCGGGGTGCCCGTCTGGACCAGTTCGCCGTCGCGCATGATCGCGATGCGGGCGCCCACCTTCAGCGCCTCGGACAGGTCGTGGGTGATGAACACCGCTGTCTTGTGCAGCTCGCGCTGCAGCCGCAGCACCTCGTCCTGCATGTCGCGGCGGATCAGCGGATCCAGGGCGCTGAAGGGCTCGTCGAACAGCAGCACCTCGGGGTCGACGGCCAGTGCGCGGGCCAGGCCGACCCGCTGCTGCATGCCGCCGCTGAGCTGGCCGGGGCGCGAGTCCTCGTTGCCGGCCAGGCCGACCATCTCGATCATCTCGCGGGCGCGCTCGTAGCGCTGCGCGCGCGAGGCGCCGCGCACCTCCAGGCCATAGGCGACGTTGTCGATGATGCGGCGGTGCGGCAGCAGACCGAAGTGCTGGAAGACCATGGCCATCTTGCCGCGGCGCAGCTCGCGCAGCCGTTGGGGCGAGCAGGCGGCGATGTCCTCGCCGTCCAGGCTCATGGTGCCCGAGGTCGGCTCGATCAGCCGCGTCATGCAGCGCACCAGGGTGGACTTGCCCGAACCGGACAGGCCCATCACGACGAAGGTCTCGCCGGGATGCACGTCGAAGGACATGTCGCGCACGGCGACGGTGGCGCCGGTGCGCTTGCGGATGGTCTCGCGGTCCAGTTCCGCGAGGTCGGTACCGATCACCGATCCGGCGTTCTTGCCGAAGATCTTCCACAGGTTGCGGACGGAGATCCGGGGATCGGTGCTGTCGTTATGCGGTTGTGCGGTGGACTCTGCTGGAGAGTTCATCGGAAGGGTCGCTCCTTGTGATCGGCCGCGCCGCGGCGGTCGGCCTTAGCGGTGCGGCCTGGTCGCTTGTTCGGGACGCGTGCCCGAGCGCTTTCGGCGCCGGGCTACCGCTCGGCCCTGATCAGGTCGGCGGCGCGTTCGCCCACGGTCAACACCGTGACCATCGGGTTGGG
>NZ_BAABIK010000030.1:0-69285 GCF_039542725.1 Streptomonospora halophila
ATGCCGGGGCCGAAGGCCGGGTGTTCCCTTGCGGAACTGCTCTAGAAGGTAATGGGGGACGCGCGCTGGGCGGCGGGGCGGCTGAGACACCCCCACCAGTCCGTCGAGCGCCGGGAGGAGGTGGCGCGGGGCCAGCACCCGTTCGCCGTCGTGGTCGTGTGCATCGACTCCCGCGTCACCCCGGAGCTGATCTTCGACACCGGCATCGGCGACGCAGACCTGCATCTTGAACGCCAAGGGCGCGCCGACCGGCCGCCTGCGAGGCCGGGTGCCCGAAACCCCCGTCTGCACCGGTGTTCGCGGCGTGGTATACCGGGGCCCGCGACGAATACGAGTGCCGCCTCGCGGCGGCGGTCTGGCAGGGGGCACGGTGCAGGGCAGCAGACTCGCTTTGAACGCGGATCCCAACGGCCCGTTCCACGGCCCGCTCGCGCACGCCTACGCCTGCGCCGTCCACATCCAGGTCGCCAACGAGGCGGCGTGGAACAGCCCCGGCGGCTGCTCCTGCTGCACGCCCGAGCAGAAGCGGGAGGGACTGCGGGAGGACTGGGGGATCGAGTCCCCGGACGACTGGATGCAGCAGGCCGAGGCGCTGATCGGCGGCGACAGCAACGCGCCCGCTGCCACCCTGCTTGAGCTGCGGATGGTGGCTTCGCAGTCCATCGGCCGCCCCATCGACGCCGGGCTGTGGCGCGACGCCATCGCGCGGGTGTGCGAGAAGGGAGGGATGGACGACGCCGTCTACCAGCGGCTGATCGACCTGGCCGGGACCATCCTGGACTACGAGAAGCGGTTCACGGCCGACGGCCTGCTGCCGCCGGGCGGGATCGTCACCGCGACCAAGGCGTGGGACCTCGGCCGCGGCGCGAACATGGCGCGCTGGGGCGTGCAGTGCGGCTACACCGACATGCAGACGTCGCAGTGGTTCGCGATGCGCGCGAGCGAGCAGGCGCTCCGCTACTACACCACGTGGTGGGACTTCTCAGCGGGCTACATCCTGGGGCGCTGCCTGCATTTCGACCAGGGCGCCTTCAGCCACTGGTACACCACGCCCCTGGAGGTGCACCACCTCATGATGACGCACCCGCATAGCCCCTGGCTGAACCTGCCGTTCCGCGGCTGAGCACGCGAGGGCGCGGTCGGCGCGCGGGCGCGGATCCACGGGACTTCAGGCGCTGTCCGCCTTCACGAGCCCGAGGAGCTCCGCCCAGGCGGCGCCGGGGAAGTCCAGGTGCCCCGCAGCGGCGTCCTTCGAGTCGCGGACGGCGATGCCGGCATCCGGCCGGTCCGCGACCTCCACGCAGTTCTCCTTGAACGAGTAGCTCGACTTGCGGAAGTGGAGCCGCGCGGCTTCTGCAGGGAGGTCCATGGCGGCAGGATTCCCCCGACTCGGAGCCGGGAACCCTGCGCGGACCGACGAAGAAAGCTTCCATCGCGCGCCCGCCTGCGAAGCATTCCTTCATCCGCGCGGCAGCGGCCCGTCGCCGCCGCCGCAGGGACCGTAACAGCTTCCCGGGGATCGCGCGACCACGGGGCGTCAGGCCCGCCCGGTGCCCGGCGCCGCCGATCCGCCCGCGGATCCGCGGCCCGCACCCTTCCTCCGACCCGCCCGCGACCTGCGCGGAGCCGACCTGGGCGCGCTGTGTATCCGATACACGACCGAGTGTTTTTGGAAATAATGCTTCCAGATAGGTTGACGTCTCGGACGCCAACTCCTAGGTTTCTTAACACTTCAGGTGCGGATCCGAACACTGAGAGCGAATCCGGTCGGCATGCAACCCGGATTCGCGTCCATTCCCCGCTCACGGACGCGAGACGCCTGGAAGGAGCCCTCTTTCGTGAACGCTCCCCGACATCCCCGACACGCCCCCGGCGGACACCGCTTCAGCGGTGTCTTCCGCCGCTTCCCGCGGCTCTCCGCGGCCCTGGCCGGCGCAGCCGCGTTGTCCACCCTCGGCCTGGGCGCGGTCGCCGCACCGACTGTGCTGGACGGTTCCGAGCCCACCTCCGCCACCCCTGCCGCGGCGGACGGCCAGTGGCTCACCGGGTACTGGCACAACTTCTCCAACGGCTCGACAACGATGCCGATCAGCGAGGTGCCCTCCGCCTACAACCTCATCGCGGTGGCCTTCGCCGGCAACCAGGCCGGCAGCCCCGGCGGCATCACCTTCGACGTCGCCGACTCCGAACTGGGCGGCTACACCGACCAGCAGTTCAAGCAGGACGTGGCCGGCGTCCAGGCCGAGGGCCGCAAGGTGGTGCTGTCCATCGGCGGCCAGAACGGCCACGTGGACGTCACCAACTCCACCGAGGCCGCCAACTTCGCCGACTCCGCCTACGCCCTGATGCAGGAGTACGGGTTCGACGGGATCGACATCGACCTCGAACACGGCATGAACGCCCGGTACATGGAGGAGGCGCTCCGCTCGCTGCGGAACAAGGCCGGCTCGGACCTGATGATCACGATGGCGCCCCAGACCATCGACTTCCAGGCGCCCAGCTACGCCTACTACAAGCTCGCCCAGAACATCGGCGACATCCTGACCATCATCAACATGCAGTACTACAACTCCGGCTCCATGCTGGGCTGCGATGACCAGGTCTACTCGCAGGGCAGCGTGGACTTCCTGACGGCCCAGGCGTGCATTCAGCTGGAGCTGGGCCTGCGCCCCGACCAGGTGGGACTGGGGCTGCCCGCCACCCCCTCCGCGGCGGGCGGCGGCTACCAGTCGACCCACAACGTCATCCGGGCCCTGGACTGCCTCGAACAGGGGCGCAACTGCGGGTCCTTCACCCCGAGCCAGCCCTACGGGCCGATCGGCGGCGCGATGACGTGGTCGATCAACTGGGACGCCACGAACGGCTACGCCTTCGCCGACGCCCTCGGCGCGCGGCTGGGTACCGGCTGATCCGCAGGGCGGCGGCCGCCGTTCGGCCGCGCCCGCGCCGGCGTGTGAAGCGCAGGCGCACCGTCCGGCCCTGACCCCGCCGGAGAAGGTGGCCGGTCCCGGCAACTCCCCTCGCCGGGACCGGCCACCCGCGCGTTAAGGGCGGTCTCCCGTCACCGGCGAACCGGTCCGGGCGGCGCCCGCCGCCCGGACCGTCCTCTGTGCCAGGGTGCGGCGGAGTCCCCGAATCCCCTGCCGCCGCACCCGCGGCTCCCTCTGCCGAGCGGCACCGCTAGTCGTCGTCGGGCGGGGGCTGGGGGTAAGGGACCGGGTCGCACGGGGGCGGGTCGCCCTTGATGGAGCTGAAGGTCGACATGTGCGCCGCGCCTTCCCGCGGCACGACGTTCTCGATGACGAGCGTGTGATCGTCGGTCAGGTCCATGTCGACCTGCAGGTCCTTCAGCTCCGGCGACCCGGGCGACGCCTCGCGGCGCGCCACGCCGGCGAGCGGCTCCTCCGTTTCCGACGAGTCGTCGGCGGTCATCGTGCGCAGCATGCCCACCATGCCGTCGTACTTGCTGCTGACCGAGCAGGCCATGCCGACCTCGGGGTTTCTGACCTCGACGTTCACTCCGTGCTCCTCCAGGTCGGCCGCCAGCTCCCGCTGCTGCCCCTTGTCGAACGACATGTCGGCGAGCGTCAGCCGCACGCCGCCGTTGGACTTCTCCTCGATGGCGTAGGCGGGCGTCGCCGTCATTCCCGGCACCACCACGAACCCGGCCGCCACCGCGGCTCCCCCGGCCAGGGCCATACCGACCCGCGGGAGCGTCACCAGGCGCCGTGCGGCGGGCCGCCGCTCCGCGGCGCGCTCGGCCGCGTTGAGCGCGACCTCCTTCTTCAGCTCGGCGAGCAGCCGGTCCTCGAAGCGTTCGGTCTTGTCTGCGGTCATGCCTGTCCCCTCGCGTATGAAATCCCGACCGGGGCGTCCCCGGTCCGCGTGCTTTCGGCGGCGCGCGCGGTGTCAGCGCCGGGAGCGGTGTCAGCGGGAGAGGTCCCGGTCGGCGGCTCCTCCGCGGCCGGACCCCGCCGCGCGGCGGCCGCCAGCGCCTTGCGCGCCCGGTGCAGCCGCACCCGCGCGGTGACCTTGCGGATGCCGAGCGCCGCCGCGGCCTCGGTGACGCTGAGCTGGTCGACCGCGACGAGTTCGAGCACCTGGCGCTCGCCCTCGGGCAGCTCGGCCATCGAGCCCAGCAGTTCGCGCGCCCGGTCCTCGGCGTGGATCCGCTCCTCCATACGGGTGATGTCGTCGGAGTCCAGCAGCCTGCGGCCGGCCAGGCGGTTGCCGCTGTCGGCCTCGCGGGCCGCCCGCCTGCGCTCGGCCGCCACCACGTTGCGCGCGATCCCGAACAGCCAGGCCTCCTCCTCGCCCCTGTCGGGACGGTAGGAGTCCGCCGAGCGGATCGCCGCCAGGAACACGTCGGCCGTCAGGTCGGCGGCGGTGTGCGGGTCGTCGACCCGCCGCGCCACGAACCTGGTGATCCTCTCGACGTGGCGCCGGTAGAACTCCTCGAACCTGTCCGGGTCGCGCGCGGCTTCCCGGGGTCCCGCGCGTCTGCTTCTCTCACCTGCCACGTGGCGCCTCTCAGCATCCTGTATCGCGTTCCGCCTGCCTTCACGAGTACTTGGCGGACCGGGGACGAGGCGTTACCGGCCCAGGTCAGGACCGGCTGCGGAGGCCGAGGGTAGCCAGTGGGGCCGGCGGAGAGCGGACGGGGAGCGGCGGGGGCGCGGCGGGCGGGCGGCGGCGCGGTACGGCGCACCCCGCACACCCGAACCGGCCCCGGCCGGACGGCGCCGGGCGGGGCCGGACGAGGCGGCCGGGCGGGAGGTGAGGGGCGCGGGGTCAGACCACCGGCAGCCGCGTCCCGCGGATGCTCGCGGCCACACCGTCGTTGGCCTCGGCGATCTCGCGGCGCTCGGGCGGAACCGGCCCGTACAGGGTGGTGCGCTGGCGCAGCGGGCGGCCAGTGGGCTCGACCAGGGCGCGGATGTCGCCGATCGTCTTGAAGGAGCCGTTGTCGGAGCCGGCCATGCGGCTGATGGTCTCCTCCATCAACGTGCCGCCGACGTCGTTGACTCCGCCGGCGAGCAGCTGCCGGCAGGTGTCCTCGGCCAGCTTCACCCAGGAGCACTGGATGTTGTCGATCGAGCCGTGCAGCAGCAGTCGCGCCAGCGCGTGCACGGCCCGGTTCTCGCGGACGGTGGGGCCGGTCCGCGCCAGTCCGGCCAGGTAGATGGGCGCGCTGGTGTGCACGAACGGCAGCGGCACGAACTCGGTGAAGCCCGGGCGGCCGTTGCGCTCCAGTGAGCGCCGCTGCAGCGAGCGCAGCAGCTTGATGTGGGCCACCCAGTGCTCGGGCGTGTCCACGTGGCCGTACATCATCGTGGACGTGGTGGGGATGCCCAGGTCGTGCGCGGTCGTGACGACGTCGATCCACGCAGAGGCGGGCAGCTTGCCCTTGGTGAGTACCCAGCGGACGTCGTCGTCGAGGATCTCGGCGGCGGTTCCGGGCAGCGAGTCCACTCCGGCGTCCCGCGCCCGCTCCAGCCATCCTCGGACCGGCGAGTCGGTGCGCGCGGCGCCGTTGACCACCTCCATCGGGCTGAAGGCGTGCACGTGGATACCCGGCACGCGCTCTTTGACCGCGCGGGCGAGGTCGAAGTAGGCGGTGCCCGGCAGGTCGGGGTGGATGCCGCCCTGCATGCACACCTCGCTCGCCCCTGCCTCCCAGGCCTCGGCGGCGCGGTCGGCGACCTGGTCCAGGGAGAGGGTGTAGGCGTCGGCGTCGGTGCGGCGCTGGGCGAAGGCGCAGAACCGGCAGCCGGTGTAGCAGACGTTGGTGAAGTTGATGTTGCGGGTGACGACGAAGGTCACGTCGTCGCCGACCGTGTCGCGGCGCAGCGCGTCGGCGAGGCCCGCCAGTTCCTCCAGCTCGGGGCCGTGGGCGTGCAGCAGCGCCAGCGACTCCTCGTCGTCCAAGCCGGCCGGGTCGCGTTCGGCGTGCCTGAGGGCGTCGCGGATCTCGGGGTCGAACCGGCGCGGGGCGCCGACGCCCAGCTCGGGGCGGGGCAGACGCTCGCGCAGGCGCTCCCAGTCGCCGTAGACCGCGTCGAAGTCGCCGCGGCGGTCGGTGGTGCGGCCCTCGGTGTCGACGGCGGTGTGCAGGTCGGTGCGGCCGCTGGAAACCTGCTGGGGCTCGGGCTCCTGCCAGGGGCGGCCGACGACCTCGGCGTCCTCGCGGGCCAGGCCGGTTTCGGGATCGGCGAGCGCGGCGACGTGGCCGGCGACGCGCGGGTCCAGCCACGGCTCGCCCTGGCGGACGTACTCCGGGTAGACGGTCAGCCGCTCGCGCAGCCGGAATCCGGCCTCGGCGGTCCGGTCGGCGAGCGCGTCGATCTGCGGCCAGGGGCGCTCGGGGTTCACGTGGTCGGGAGTCAGCGGGGAGACGCCGCCCCAGTCGTCGATGCCGGCACGCAGCATGAGGCCGTACTCGTCGCCGATGAGGTTGGGCGGGGCCTGCACGCGCGCCTTGGCGCCCATCACCAGGCGGGTGACGGCGACGGTGGCGGCCAGCTCGGCCAGCTCCGCGTCGGGGCGGTGCATCATCGCGGTATCGGGTTTGGCCCGGAAGTTCTGCACGATGATCTCCTGGATCGCGCCGTACTCCCGGGCGGCCCGGCGCATGGCGAAGATCGAGTCGGCGCGCTCGGCCTTGGTCTCGCCGATCCCGATGAGGATGCCGGTGGTGAAGGGGACGGTGCAGCGGCCGGCGTCCTCCAGCACCCGCTGGCGCACCGCGGGATCCTTGTCGGGGCTGCCGTAGTGCGGCCGGCCGCGCTCGGTGAACAGCCGCTCGGAGGTGGTTTCCAGCATCATGCCCATGGACGGCGCCACGGGCTTGAGCCGCTGGAAGTCCGACCAGCTCAGCACGCCGGGGTTGAGGTGGGGCAGCAGACCGGTCTCCTCCAGGACCATGATCGCCATGGCGCGGACGTAGGAGAGCGTGTCCTCGTAGCCGCGCTCGTCCAGCCACCGCGCGGCCTGGTGCCAGCGGTCCTCGGGGCGGTCGCCGAGGGTGAACAGCGCCTCCTTGCATCCCATGGCGGCGCCTTGGCGGGCGATCTCCAGCACCTCGTCCGGCGAGAGGTAGGGGGACTCCAGGTGGCCGGGCGCGGTGGCGAAGGTGCAGTAGTGGCAGCGGTCGCGGCACAGCCGGGTCAGCGGGACGAACACCTTGCGGCTGTAGGTGACGACGCCGGGGCGCCCGGCGGCCTCCAGGCCGGCGTCGCGGACGCGGGCGGCGTGGCCGAGCAGGGCCTCCAGGTCGTCGCCGCGGGCGTGCAGCAGCACCTCGGCTTCGGCGGGGTCGAGGGTCTTTCCGTCGCGGGCCCGGGCCAGCGCTCGGCGCATGGCCGAGGGTGCGGGGGCGGATTCGGCGGTTTCGCTGTTCCGATGTCCGGCACGAGTCATGGTCGGCACGATACGGCGGCGCCTTTCCGGCGCTCAGGCCGCCCCGCCGGATGCGGCGCGGTGTGCCCGAGTCCACTCCCGGGCCCACTGCCGAACCCGTTCCCGGACCGCACGACTGGCGCGATCAATGGCTACTGGCTATAGTGCAAAGTGCACTAAGGAAGAACGCTCTAAAGGAGACTGCCATGCCGAGTCGCCGCGGGGCCCGTGACCTGACGGCGCTCACCGTGCTCGCGCTGCTGCGCACCGGGCCCAGCCACCCCTACGAACTGCACCGGATGATCACGCAGACGCACAGAGACTTCGTCACCGGCCTGCCGCGGAGCCTGTACCACGCGGTGGACCGGCTGGAGAAGGCCGAGTTCATCGCCCCGGTCGACACCGAGCGCGAAGGGCGCCGTCCTGAGCGGACCGTCTACGAGCTCACCGGCGAGGGGCGCCGGGAGCTGGCGGCGCGGCTGCGCTACCTGCTGGAGCGCCCCGACCCGGACACCTCCGTTTTCGTCGCGGCGGTGTCCTTCATGGGGTGCCTACCGGTGCAGGAGGCGCGCTACTGCCTCCAGGCCCGCGCGGCCGCCCTGGAGGCGGAGATCGCCGGAGGCGACGCGCACGCCGCCTCCCTGGGCCGGGAGCTGCCGAGGCTGCTGCTCCTGGAGAACGAGTACGTCGGAGCGCTGAGGCGGGCGGAGCTCGCCTGGGTGCGCGCGGTCGTCGCCGACATCGACTCCGGCACCCTGACCTGGCCCGACGACATCGCCGAACTGGCGAGGCGGCTGCCGGGAGGCGCCGCGCACGACACCGAAGCGAAAGGGGCACACGATGGATGACACCGAGTCCGTAGCCGCACTGCTCGACGGACTGGCCGCCGCATGGAACGCGGGCGACGCCGACGCCTACGGCGACTGCTTCACCGAGGACGCGACCTACATCGTCTACAACGGGATGCTGCTGAGCGGGCCCCGCGAGATCGCCGAGGCCCACCGCCATCTGTTCGCCGGGCTGCTGAAGGGATCGAGCCTGGGCGGGGTCGAGGCCGCGGCGCCCGCCATCAGACTCGTGGCTCCCGGCGTCGCCCACGTGATGGTGACGGGAGGAGTGCGGCTGGCCGGCCAGGAGGCCCCCGATCCCGCACGCGACTCCCGCATCACCTATCTCGCGGTGCGCCGCGGTCAGGCGTGGCGCTTCGCCGCGTTCCAGAACACCCGCCGCACAGCGGAGGGGGCGGGGGCGGGCCGCGGCGCGGCGTGACGCCCGGCGGGCCCGGCCGGGGCCGGCGGGCCGGCCCGCCTGTGCGGTTCAGGCGGCGTCCTCGCCCTTCTTGCGCGCGCGGACGAGCACGATGCTGCCGCGCGTGTTGGGACTGCGGGCGTCGCCCAGGGCGATCAGGGGAACCAGCGGGGCGGCGGCGTTGAAGCCGACCCGGCCACCGCGGGCGGATACCGACAGGTAGGTGCGTTCGGCCAGCGGACCGCGGAACTGGTAGCTGTGGCCGAGCACCTCCAGCCCCAGCGAGTCGAGCAGCGCGGTGAGCGACTCGTGGGTGTAGGTCCGCTTGACGTGGTAGCGGCGGCTGTGCGCGGCGAACAGGTGCGGCCAGCGCTCGCGCCGGGACAGGCAGTCGGCGGACATCACCAGCTCGCCGCCCGGCTTGAGCACCCGCGCCATCTCGCCGAGGGCGGCGGGTCCGTCGTCGAAGTGCTCGATGGCGCAGATCGAGAGCACCTTGTCCACCGAGGCCGCGCGCAGCGGCAGCCGCAGCGCGTCGCCCTCCACGAGCGCGGGCGCGTGGCTCAGCTTGGCGCCGCGCAGCATCTTGGTGCGCGCGAGGTCGACGGAGAGCGCGTTGGCGCCGCGCCGCCGGGCCCGGCCGGCCCAGTAGCCGTCGCCCCCGGCGACGTCCAGCACGGTCTGGCCGCGCAGGTCCGAGCCCAGCCAGCGAAGCAGCGCGTTGGCCTCGCGGTAGCGGCAGACATGGACCTGGTGACCGGCGAAGGCGACGACGTCTGGCATTCCCACGCGCCACAGCCTACGGGAACGCCGCACGACGCCCGCGCGCCCGCTGCGCGGGAGGAGCGGCCCCGGGCGGGAGCGTTCCGAGCACCGCCCAAGAAGACGCGGCGCCCCCGCGCTGCCGAGCTGCGGCGGTCGGCGCGCCCAGCGCGGGCTCGGCGCACGGTCCCGCCCGCATCAGCGATCTGTCAGGGGTGCGGCAGCGGCGGCGGTTAGCGTTCCGTCCATCGGCCGCCGGTCGGCGGCAGGCGCGGCGCTCGGCGCGGCGCGAGTCGAGGTGGAAGGGGGCCCGAATGCCGACGGCGACAGCGCCGCCCTGGGAGGCCGTCGTCGCAGGGGGCGACGACGCACCGGAACTCGCCGCGCGGGGGCGCGACGGCGCCGGGACTCCGCTGGTGCTCCTGCACGGTCTCGGGAGCACGCTGGAGGAATGGGAGCCGGTGGCCGAGCTGCTCGCGCCGCGGCACGCGGTCGTCACCTACGACCTGCGCGGACACGGGCACTCCGCCGACGGCGACTGGACCGTCGAGGGCCACGTCGCCGACCTGGCGCGGGTGATCGACCGGTTCGCGCTGCGCACCCCGGTCGTCGCCGGCCACGGCCTCGGCGGCGTCGCGGCCACCCTGCTCGCCACGCGTCGCGGCGACCTCTCCGCGGCGGTGACCGTCGACGGGTTCTGCCTGCCCGGCGCGGGCCTGGTCGCCGAGCACCTGGGGCTCGGCGCGGAGGAGGCCGAGGCCAACGCGGCGGCCGCCGACGCTTTCGCCGTGGACCAGATGTCCGCGGCCTGCTCGCCGATGCCCGCCGAGGTCTTCGACCGGTTGCTGACGAGCTACCGCGCCGGCGCCTTCGGCCTGCCCGGCGCGGTGCTGCAGGCCACGACCAGGCGCGCGGCGGTGCACGACGACCGCCTGGTGTTCCTGCGCCCGGGCCCGCGCGCCACGCGCGCGCTGTGGGCCGACCTCGCCTCCTACGACACCGACGCCCTGGCCGCCCGCCTGCGCGTTCCTGCCTTGGCCCTGGTCGCCGACCGCCCCCTCCCGCCGATCCCCGGCGCACCGGTCCGCTTCGGCGAGATCGTCGCCGCCCACACCGCCCACGAGCTCGCCTCCCGGTTCCCCTGCCGCACTCCCCGGCGCCTGGACGCCCCGTTCCCGGCCCACGTCAGCGCCCCGGCGGCGGTGGCCCGGGAGATCGAGGAGTTCCTCGACGGGCTCGAAAGCCGAGCCGCGGCCGGTCCCCCGCGGAACCCCCCGGGCGCCGCCCCGTCGGCGGCCCCGCCCCGGCAGCGCACCGCCCGCGGAGGCTCAGCTCTTCCCCCACTGTGAACAGGGGCAACAGGCGCGCAGGGCGGCGGAGGGCCGGTCCCGCAAGGCGTTCCGTCGACGCCCGCGGTCGGCGGAGCGGCGGGTGGGCGCTCCGGGACTAGGCTGGCGGGGTGCTGAACCGCCTTCGCTCCAACCGGTGGATGCGCCTGGCCGTCGTCCTGGTCGTGCTGGCGTGCGCCGGGGTCGCGCTGTACAGCCGGTGGGGCGAGGCGCGCGACGCGTTGGCGGCGCTGTCGCCGTGGGCGGTGGGCGGATCGCTGGCGGCTGCGCTGGCGGGGCTCGGGGCGCAGATGATGGCCTGGCGCGCGGTACTGGCCGACCTCGGCTCCCGCCTGCCGGTGGGCACCGCCGCGCGTGTGATGTTCCTGGGACAGCTCGGTAAGTACCTGCCCGGTTCGGTGTGGGCGTTCGTCGCCCAGGTCGAGCTGGCCCGCGACCACGAGGTGGCGAGGCAGCGCGGGATCGCGGCGACCGTGCTGGCGGTCGCGGTGACGCTCACCGTCAACCTGGCGGTCGCCGCCGCCACGCTGCCGTTCGTCAGCGCCGAGGCCGCGCGCCGGTGGTGGTGGGTGCTGGTGCTGGCGCCGGTGCTGCTGGCGCTGCTGTATCCGCGGGCCGTCACGGCGCTGATCCACACGGCCACGCGGGTGACACACCGCTTCCGGCACGTCCTCGGCCCCAGGACAGCAAGGCGCCGAGCGGGCGAGGCGGAGGCCGGCGGCTCCCGCGGCGGGACGCGGGCTTCGGACGGCGAAGCGAACGCGACGCCGCTTCCGGCGAACACTCAGCTGGAGCGCGTCTCCGGGCGCGGGATGGCCGGTGCGCTGGCCTGGTCGCTGGCCGCATGGGTGCCGTTGTCGCTGCACGTGTGGGCGCTGGTCGCGGCGGCGGGAGGCGGGCAGGACGCCCGCGCGCTGCCGGCCGCCGCCGGGGCCTACGCACTGGCCTGGACGCTCGGCGTGCTGGTGGTCTTCGCCCCCGCAGGGCTGGGCGTGCGCGAGTTGGTGCTGGTGGTGGGCCTGGCACCGGTACTCGACACCGGCTCCGCGCTGGTCGTCGCCGCCCTCTCCCGGTTGATCATGACCGCCGCGGACCTGCTGTGGGCCGGCGGCGCGCTCCTCGCCACGCGGTCGGCCGCGACGGCGCGCCCGGACCCTCCGGCAGCGGGCGGGCGGAGCAGCACCGGCGGCGGGATCGGCGACGGAGGCGGCGACCAGGTCGCCGGCTGACGGAACCCCGCGCGGCCGCCCTCGCCGACGAGAGCGGTGATGTCGGACCGCCGCCGCGCCGCCCGCATGCCGCGCCGCCTACACGCCGCTCGATGCGCACCGCCCGCAATCCCCGTCTGCACCGGCGGCCCGGCTCTAGAACCCCCGCTTCGGCCAAGGCGCGCCGCGCATCGTCGGGCGCTGTGCGGCTACACCTCCGGCGGCGCCATGCTGCCGCCGTCCACGCGCGCCGACGAGTCGTCGCCGCCCGCGGTTTCTCCGCTGCGCAGCGGCGGCACCCAGCCCGCCTCGGGGTCGTAGCGGCGCACCACCTTGCCGGGGATCCCCGCGACGACGCTGTGGTCCGGATAGTCGCCGGGCCGCACCACCGAACTGGCCGCCACCACGCAGTTGCGCCCCAGCCGCACACCGGGCAGCACGACCGCGTTGGCGCCTATCCAGGTGCCGTCGCCGATACGCACGGGGTCGTCGGCCGGCCACTGGCGGCCCACCGGGACGTCCACATCGGCGTAGACGTGGTTCTGGTCCGTTATGTAGACGTAGGGACCGGTGAACACGTCGTCGCCCAGCTCGATCGAGCGGTGGGCGACCACGTGCGACCCGCGCCCGATCGTGCACCCGTCGCCGATGCGGATGAGCGGACCCGCCGAGTCCAGCCGCTGGCCGGGCACCATGCCGGCGGTGAGCGTGATGTCGGCGCCCACCAGCGTGTGCGCGCCGATCGCGATCCACGGCTCACCGAAGACCGTCGCGGGAGGGAAGGCGATGGAGGTACCGGCCCCGTATCCGGCGAACCTGCGCGCGGCGCGCGAACCGAAACGGATGTCGGCATGGCGCCGCGCCCACGACCACAGCCCGCGCAGCAACCAGGACACCAGTCGTGACACCCGTATCCCCAAATCTACTGGTCGGTAATGAGGAGGTGTCCAGATTATGCACGACCGTGCCGGAGGAGAAACCGCACCCCTGGCGCTACTCCCGTGGTGCTGCAGCGGGGCTGCAGCGAGGGTGCTGCAGCTGTGCTGTTGCAGCGAGGGGCTCGCCGGACGGGCGCGGGTGGAGGGATCGTGGAGGTGGGGGTGGCAGCTTCGGCGGATAGCTGATCCCGCGCCCACCGGAACGCGTGCTTACCGGTGGCCCACGCGACAAGGCAGCAACGGCGGCGGATGGTCGAGCCCCAGCCCATCGCTTCGGGTGCCCGCCGGTGGCCCACGCGACGGGGCGGCGAGGACGGCGGATGGTGGCGCCTCAGCTTGTCGGTTCGGGTGCCCGCCGGCGACCCACGCGACGGGGCAGCGAAGACAGTGGATGGCTGACCCTGCCCACCGGTATCGGTGCTCGCCGGTGACCCACGCGACGAGGCAGCAACGGCCGCGGACGGCCAGGTCCGGCGGCTACCGGTTCGGACGCCCGCCAGTGGCCCAGGCGACGAGGCGGCGAGACAGTAGTCGACCGAGAGCTGACGCAGCTCAGCCTCGCCCAGTCGCCATCCGTCGCACCGGATGGCACGCGACGAGGACGAATCGGGCATTCGGGACGGGCAAGCGTCCGCGCCATACAACGAGACCACTCAAATGCACGCGGCGACACCCTGACACTTCTCCGCACCCCTCCACGAAAGGAAATTCATAACCGAATGCCCGAAATACACCCCCACCCGAACACCCTTCACCGGCAGCGATGTCCACGAAACCCACCAAATACATGCCCCTGAGGTCTCGAAGAGCGAATTTGGGCACTCTCGTGCCCGAATGGCAGTTCGCGGCGACCACAGAGAAAGGCAAATCGGGCAAATTACCCTTGAATATTCCACATTTCGAAAACCAGGAGAAGGGGAGACGTTGCCGTGCTGGTTCGTTTCGACTCGCGAATCCTGCGCGGCCTATCGGGCCACCGAAATGCCCGAAATGACCCATCCAGCGACAATAGCCGCCGCCAATCCGCTGCTCTCGTCGCGTGGATCACCGGCGAGCACCCGAACCGATGAGCCGGGCCCGGCCCTCCGCGGCCCCCGCCGCCCCGTCACACGGGCCACCGGCGGGCACCCGAACCGATGAGCCGGCGCCCAGCCATCCGCCGCCCCCGCCGCCTCGTCACACGGGCCACCGGCGGGCACCCGAACCGGTAACTGCCGGCCTCGGCCACCCGCCGGCCTCCCCTACCGCGAATCCTCTACCGCATCCTCTTCCTCACGCCACAAGGCCCCAGCCTCAGCCTCGCTCTGGACCCTGGCCTCGTTGCCCTGCACCTCAGCCTCGCCCTCGCTGCCCTGCACCCCATCCGGCTCACCCCGACAAATGGGTCAGGATGTCCTGGCGGGTCAGCACGCCCGACGGCTTGCCTTCCATCAGCACGACAACCGCACCTGCCTGCTGTAGCAGCTCAACGCACCGGCTGACCGGCTCTCCGGAGCCGACGACCGGCAGCGCCGCGCCCATGTGCTGCTCGACCGGCTCCTCCAGCCGCGCCCGCTCGTGGAACAGCGCGTCGAGCACGTCGCGCTCGGCGATGGCGCCCACGACCTCGGCGGCCATGACCGGCGGCTCCTCCTTCATCACGGGAAGCTGGGAGACGCCGTACTCGCGCATGATCGACACGGCCGTGCCCACCGTCTCGTGCGGGTGGATGTGCACGAACTCCGGGAGCTCACTGCCCTTGGCGGACAGTACGTCGCCGGCGGTGGGCTCGCCGGTCTCCTCGGTGAGGAAGCCGAAGTCGGCCATCCACTCGTCGTTGAAGATCTTGCCGAGGTAGCCGCGGCCGCCGTCCGGCAGCAGGACCACGATGACGTCGTCGGGGCCGGCGCGCTCGGCCACGCGCAGTGCGGCGACCACCGCGGTTCCGCAGGAGCCGCCCACCAGCAGCGTCTCGTCGCGGGCCAGGCGGCGGGTCATCAGGAACGACTCCTTGTCGCTGACCGCGATGACCTCGTCGCAGATCGAGGGGTCGTAGGTCTCGGGCCAGATGTCCTCGCCCACGCCCTCCACGAGGTAGGGCCGCCCGCTGCCGCCGGAGTACACGGAGCCCTCCGGGTCGGCGCCGATCACCTTGACGCGGCCGCCGGAGACCTCCTTGAGGTAGCGCCCCGCGCCGGTGATGGTGCCGCCGGTGCCGATTCCGGCCACGAAGTGGGTGACGCGGCCTTCGGTCTGCTCCCAGATCTCCGGGCCGGTGGAGCGGTAGTGCGACTCGGGGTTGGCCTGGTTGGCGTACTGGTTGGGCTTCCACGCCCCCGGGATGGTCTGGGCCATGCGGTCCGAGACGGAGTAGTAGGAGTCCGGGTGGTCCGGCGCGACGGTGGTCGGGCAGACCACCACCTCGGCGCCGTAGGCCCGCAGCACCGCCAGCTTGTCGTTGCCCACCTTGTCGGGGCAGATGAAGACGCAGCGGTAGCCCTTCTCGGCGGCCACGATCGCCAATCCCACGCCGGTGTTGCCGGAGGTGGGCTCGACGATGGTGCCTCCGGGGCGCAGCGCCCCGCTCTTCTCGGCCTCCTCGACCATGCGCAGCGCGATCCGGTCCTTGACCGAGCCGCCCGGGTTGAAGTACTCGACCTTGGCCAGAACCGCCGGCGCGGCTCCGCCGACGACCTTGTGCAACCGCAGCAGGGGGGTGTCCCCTACGAGGTCGATCAGGGTGTTGTGCACCCGCATTGCTGAGCCCCTCTCACGTTCAGCACCGTCGCTGAGGGCCGCCGGGCCCGGTCGGGGCCGGACGGCCGCTGCCCCGACTGTAACCGGCGCCACCTCCGCGCGCCCCGCCCACCAGGGACATCGATGCCGTTCTGCGCTTCCGCGGCGGCGGAGCGGCCGACTACCCCGCTGAAGGAGCGGTGACACCCCGAAGGCCCCGCGGCGCACGGGATGTGAACCCCTCCGCGAGTGGGAACACCGGCAGACAGTAGGCCGTTTCCTCGGGTACGGACGCCCGCCGAGGAGGCGCCCGCCGCGCGGTGCCCGCCGCTCGCACCGCCCGGGGGCCCGCCTTCCGACGGGCCCGACAACTGACAGTGCGTTGCAGGGAGGCGGATATGGTTCTGCGCGCCGCTCGTGCCAGGCGTATCGCCACGGCCACCGCGTTCGGAGGGGGCGGGCTGACGCTGCTGGGGGCCTCGACCGTCGGCCTGCTCTACCTGCAGGCGCGCCTCGCGGTGAAGGCGGTGGGCTTCACCGAGTGGAAGGCGCCCCGGGTCAACGGCGTCTACGGCCACGGCGAGGGCGAGCCGATCGCCTTCGCGATGATGGGCGACTCCACGGCGGTGGGCTTCGCCGTCGCCGACGCCTCTGAGACGCCGGGCAGCATGCTCGCCTCGGGCATCGCGGCGGTGGCCGACCGCCCGGTGCGGCTGCGCAGGGTGGCGCGGGTCGGCGCCACCTCCGCCGACCTGCCGACGCAGATGGAGAAGCTGCGCAACCGGCCGCCCGACCTCGCGGTGATCTTCATCGGCGCCAACGACGTCATCCACCGCCTGCGGCCCGCGGACTCCGTGCGCCACCTGCGCGACGTGGTGCGCGAACTCGTCGGGGCGGGCACCGCCGTGGTGGTGGGGACCTGCCCGGACCTGGGCACCGTCCAGCCGATCGGGCAGCCGCTGCGCTCCATCGCGCGCCGCGCGTCGCGCCAGCTCGCCGCGGCTCAGACGATCGGCGTGGTCGAGGAGGGCGGCCGGACGGTCGCGTTGAGCGACCTGCTCGCCTCCGACTTTCTGGCCCGGCCGCACGAGCTTTTCGGACCGGACCGGTTCCACCCCTCCGCCGAGGGGTACGCGTACTCCGCCGCCGCGGTGCTGCCGTCGGCGTGCGCGGCGCTGGGCCTGCTTCCGGAGCCGGCGCTGGAGCCCGACGCGGCGCCCGACGAGGACGTGCTCCCGGTGCACCGGGCCGCGGCCGAAGCGGCTGAGGAGGCCGGCAGCGAGGTCAGCCGCGCCGGCGAGGGCCAGCGCGCGCGGGGGCAGCGGGGCCGCTGGGCCGCGCTCCTGCGGCGGCCGTGGAACCTGCGCTCGGGCGAGGGCGCCGAGGACGACCAGGCGGTCGCGGAGCAGGTCGGCGACGGTAGCGCCGCTGCCGCGGCGGGTAGCGGCCGGGGAGCGCCCGGCAATACGGCCCCGGAGGTGAGCGAAGGCTCCGCGACAGGTTAACGTCGGGTATCACAGCGACCGACCTACTGGTCGGTAACCGCCTCGTACCAGAAAGGCCGCGGACATGCCCGAAGCCGTCATCGTCGCAACCGCGCGTTCCCCCATCGGGCGCGCGTTCAAAGGCTCGCTCAAGGACATCCGCCCCGACGACATCACCGCACAGATCGTCTCCGCAGCGCTGGCCAAGGTCCCCCAGCTCGACCCGTCCAGCATCGACGACCTCATGCTGGGCTGCGGGCTGCCCGGCGGCGAGCAGGGCAACAACCTCGCCCGGATCGTCGCCGTCCAACTCGGCCTGGACGGCGTCCCCGGCACCACGCTCACCCGCTACTGCTCGTCCTCTCTGCAGACCACCCGCATGGCCTACCACGCCATCAAGGCGGGCGAGGGCGACGTGTTCGTCTCGGCCGGCGTCGAGATGGTCAGCCGGTTCACCAAGGGCAACAGCGACTCGCTGCCCGACACCAAGAACCCGCTGTTCGCCGAGGCCGAGGAGCGCACCGCCAAGCGCGCCGAGGGCGGGGCCGAGACGTGGCGCGACCCGCGCGAGGACGACCGGCTGCCCGACGTCTACATCGCCATGGGCCAGACCGCCGAGAACGTCGCCCAGATCCGCGGCGTCTCGCGCGAGCGCCAGGACGAGTTCGGCGTGCGCTCGCAGAACCTCGCCGAGCGCTCCATCGACAACGGGTTCTGGAACCGGGAGATCACCCCCGTCACCCTGCCCGACGGCGGCGTCGCCGACACCGACGACGGCCCGCGCAGGGGGACCACCTACGAGAAGGTCTCCCAGCTCCAGCCCGTCTTCCGCCCCGACGGCACGGTGACCGCGGGCAACTGCTGCCCGCTCAACGACGGCGCCGCCGCGCTGGTCATCATGAGCGACACCAAGGCCGCCCAGCTCGGCCTGACACCGATCGCGCGCATCGTCTCGACCGGCGTCACCGCGCTGTCGCCGGAGATCATGGGCCTGGGCCCGGTCGAGGCGTCGCGCCAGGCGCTGGCCCGGGCCAACATGAGCATCGGCGACATCGACCTCGTCGAGATCAACGAGGCCTTCTCCGCGCAGGTGCTGCCCTCCGCCGACGACCTGGGCATCGACATCGACTCCCAGCTCAACGTCAACGGCGGCGCGATCGCCGTGGGCCACCCCTTCGGCATGACCGGCGCCCGCATCACCACGACGCTGCTCAACGGCCTGGACTTCCACGACAAGACCTACGGCCTGGAGGCGATGTGCGTGGGCGGCGGCCAGGGCATGGCGGCCGTCTTCGAGCGGCTGAGCTGACCGGACCCTTCGACGGCGACCGGTTCGCCGGCCGGACCGCCGGCCGGACCCAGGGGCCGGGGCGCGGGGCGCTCCCGGCCCCCGATCCCGCGAAACCCCTTCGTCCCCGGGCTCGCGCGCGTACGCATGTCGCGGGGGCGAACAGCGGATGGCCGAACCGGGACGGCGGACCGACAAAACCAGGTGTAAAAGACACGCCGAAGGTCTTGTCCGAACCGTGATCCTGATGCAGTGTCGCAGGTAAGTGCCACTCACCTACGGAGGTGCCAATGTCGGTAACCCACTCGCCGGAGATGCACGCGCAATTGATCGCCCGGATCCCGACCGTCACCGGCCGCGAACTCAGCGAGTGGTTCGACACTCTGGAGAATGGGCCCGGTCTCACCCGCTGCCTGGAACGCGCCAACTGGCTCGCCGACGAGTACAACCTCAGCCACGGCTACGCCCAGGCGATCGTCCAGGAGCACGACCGGCGCCGCCGCAACCGCACGCCCATCCCGAACCAGCGTACGAGCTGATGATCACCGCACCCCCGCGCAGCGCCGGCACCCCGCAGCACGGCGACGCCCCGCCCGGTCCGACCGGGCGGGGCGTCTGTCGTTTCGGTGCCGGCTGCGCGGGGGCCCCGCGGCGGGCTCAGGCCGCGCCGCCGCGCCGCGCGGCGGCTACTCGCTGAAGAGCGACTTCAGGATCCACAGCAGGCGCAGGATCTCGATGTAGAGCCAGACCAGGGTGACGGTCAGGCCGAACGCGAGCTGCCAGGAGTACTTCCGCGGCAGGCCCATGTTCAGCGCGTCCTCGATCTGGCGGAACTCGATCATGAGCATCGCGGCGGCCAGGGTGACCGCCAGCAGCGAGATGCCCAGGCCCAGGAGCGAGGGCTCGCGCAGACCGAAGCCGCCGGGGATGAACAGCGCGGCCACGAAGTTGACCAGGAGCAGCACCAGCAGGCCCGCCGCGGCGGCGGTGACGACCTTGACGAAGGTGTTGGTCACCCGGATGATCCGCAGGCGGTAGACCGCCAGCACCGCGCCCGCCGCGATCAGCGTCCCGAAGACCGCCTGGGTCACCAGCGAGCCCATCGCCATGCCGTTCTGCGACATCAGGGACAGCTCGAAGACGCCGCTGAGGCCGCCGACGAGCAGGCCCTCCAGGGCGCCGTAGGTCAGGATCAGCGCCGGGTTGGTGGACTGCTTGAAGGCGATCACCAGGCCCAGGACCAGACCGCCGAGAGCACCGAACAGGGCGAGGCCGAAGCCGAGCGGGTTGCCCGACACGGCCAGGAAGTAGGTGGGCACCGCGGTCAGCACGACCAGGCCGAGCGTCATCGCGCTGCGGACGACCACGTCGTCGATGGTCATCCGCTCCGCCGTGGACGGCGTCTGCGGACCGTAACCGGGCTGGGGGTAGCCGTATCCGGTCTGGGGAGACGGCTGGCCGTAGGGCTGGGCGTATCCGGCCTGGTAGGGGGCGCCCTGGCCGTACGGCGTCTGGCCGTATCCGGCCTGGCCGGACCGCATCGCCCGCTTGAGAACGGGGTTGGAACTCCTCATCCGCATGTCTGCGCAAGCCTTTCCAGGGCGTGACGTGTCTGCCGCTAACGTAACGCACCGCGTCGCCGCCGGGTTCCCGAGCCATATCACAGGTCGGACTCGCCCTCGGCCGGCGGCATCGCGGCGGGACCGCGACGGGGCCGCGGCGCACGAGCGCGGGTCGCCGCCCCGCCGAAGCGGGCGCACCGCGCACATGGTCCGCCTCCCGCCGCCGGCGCCGGGAGGCGCACGGGTCCTTCCGGTGGCGGCGGGCGGACGCCGGTCGGCCGCGGCCCCCGGTGGCTCGCCCGGTCAGCCGTTCGTGAGCAGCGACCGGGCGAAGAACGCCACGTTGGCCGGGCGCTCGGCCAGGCGCCGCATGAAGTAGCCGTACCACTCGTCGCCGTAGGGCACGTAGACGCGCATGCGCCTGCCCTGCTCGGCGATGCGGCGCTGCTCGTTCTCCCGGATGCCGTAGAGCATCTGGTGCTCGTAGTCGCCGGGGCCGCGGCCGCCGGACTCGGCGAGCGCGCCGGCGATGGACACCAGCCGCGGGTCGTGCGAGGCCACCATCGGGTAGCCCTGCCCGGCCATGAGGACGCGCAGGCAGCGGACGTAGGAGCGGTCGACCTCGGCCTTGTCCCGGTAGGCGACCGACGCGGGCTCGTCGTAGGCGCCCTTGCACAGCCGCACGCGCGAGCCGGCTCCGGACAGGTCGCGGCAGTCCGCCTGGGTGCGGTGCAGGTAGGCCTGGAGCACCGCGCCCACCCACGGGAAGTCGGTCCGCAGCTCGGTGAGGATGCCCAGCGTGGAGTCCACGGTCGTGTGGTCCTCCATGTCCAGGGTGACCGTGGTGCCCGCCGCCGCGGCCGCCTCGCAGATGCGCCGCGCGTTCTCCAGCGCGATCTTCTCGCCGTCGCCGGGCAGGAACTGGCCCACCGCCGACAGTTTCACCGACACCTCGGCGCGCTCGGCCAGGCCCGCGCGGTCCAGCTCGGCCAGCAGCCGCGAGTAGGCGTCGACGGTGTCCTGCGCCTGGCCGGCGTCGCGGGTGTCCTCGCCCAGGTGGTCCAGGGTCACCAGGCGGTCGGCGGTCAGCCGCTCGACGGCGGGCAGCGCCGACTCCAGCGTGGAGCCGGCGACGTACTTGGCCACCAGGCCCCGGGTGACCGGCGCGCACTCGACCAGCGTGCGGCAGGTGCGCGACCGCGCCGCGGCCAGCAGTGTCGTACGAAGCATGTGCGACCTCGTTCTCCTCGTGCCCGCCGATCCGGGTAGCGGTCCAGCGGTGCGGCTAGCTAGGGCCCCGCCGGTCCTGCGCCCGGTCGGGGCGCGGGCCCGGCGGGGTGTCCGCCCACAGGGTGTGTCCGGATGGCTCCGTCCCCCGCGCGCGGCGCACTCGCGCGCCCGAGGCGCGAAGCGCGGCGGCCCTCGGCGCGGGGGCGCCGCGCGGCGGGACGGGTGCCTCGAACGCGCCCTACCCCTGGTGGGGGTAGGCGGAGGACTTCGGCGGGACGAAGGTCTCCTTGATCGAGCGCGGGCTCGCCCAGCGGGCGAGGTTCTGCGCGCTGCCGGCCTTGTCGTTGGTGCCCGACGCGCGGGCACCGCCGAACGGCTGCTGCCCGACCACCGAGCCGGTCGGCTTGTCGTTGACGTAGAAGTTGCCCGCGGCGAAGCGCAGCCGGTGGTGCGCGGCGGTGATCGCCTGGCGGTCGGTCGCGATGACACCGCCGGTCAGCGCGTAAGGCGAGCCCTGGTCGACAACCGAGAGGATGCGCTCGTAGTCGTCGTCCTCGTAGACGTGCACGGCGATGAGCGGGCCGAAGTACTCGGTGCGGAACACGTCGTCGTCGGGGTCGGTGCCCACCAGCACCGTGGGCCGCACGAAGAAGCCGGTGGAGTCGTCGGCGGTGCCGCCGGCGACGATCTCCAGCGTCTCCTCGGTGCGCGCGCGGTCCAGGACGCCGGCCAGCCGGTCGAAGGAGCGGCGGTCGATGACGGCGCCGAGGAAGTTGCCCAGGTCGGTGACGTCGCCCATAGGCAGCGCCTCGACTTCGGCGACCAGGTCGTCGCGGAGCCGCTCCCAGACCGAGCGGGCGACGAACGCCCGCGAGGCCGCCGAGCACTTCTGGCCCTGGAACTCGAAGGCGCCGCGCACGATGGCGGTGCGCACCACGTCCGGGTCCGCCGAGGAGTGGGCGACGATGAAGTCCTTGCCGCCGGTCTCGCCGACGACGCGGGGGTAGGAGCGGTAGTTCTCGATGTTCTCGCCGACGGTGCGCCAGAGCTGCTGGAAGACGCGGGTCGAGCCGGTGAAGTGCACTCCGGCCAGGTCCGGGTCGGCCATGACGACCTCGGAGACGTCCTTGCCGTCGCCCGTGACCATGTTGATGACGCCGGGGGGCATGCCGGCCTCCTCCAGCAGCCGCATCAGCAGGTGCGCGGCGAACTGCTGGGTGACGGCGGGCTTCCACACCACGACGTTGCCCATCAGCGCCGGAGCGGTGGGCAGGTTGCCGGCGATGGCGGTGAAGTTGAAGGGCGTCACCGCGTAGACGAAGCCCTCCAGCGGGCGCTGCTCGACGCGGTTCCACTGGCCGGCGGGACTGTAGGGCTGCTCGGCCATGAGCTTGCGGGCGTAGGCGACGTTGAACCGCCAGAAGTCGATCAGCTCGCAGGCCGCGTCGATCTCGGCCTGGATCGCCGTCTTGGACTGGCCGAGCATGGTGGCGGCGTTGACGGTCTGGCGCCAGGGGCCCGCCAGCAGGTCGGCGGCGCGCAGCAGGATGGCGGCGCGCTCGTCGAAGGGCATGTCGCGCCAGGCGGGCGCCGCCTGCTTGGCCGCGGCCACGGCCGCGCGGGCGTCGTCCTGCGTCGCGGTACCGAGGGTGCCCAGGACGTGCGCATGCTTGTGCGGCTGCACGACGTCCACGCGCGCGCCGCCGCCCATGCGGCGCTCGCCGCCGATGGTCATGGTCAGCTCGACGGGCTCCTTGGCCAGTTCGGCCAGCTTGGCGGCCAGCTCGTCCCGCTCCGGGCTCCCGGGCGCATAGGTCAGAACCGGCTCGTTGGCCGGGGTGGGGACGTTCGTGACGGCGTCCATGGGCCCTCCCTCGGTTCGTCTGGTGGAACCGGACAAACGTAGAAGAAGCAGACCGAGGTCGGCCTTGTCGCAGAAGCCACGATTCGCACCGCGCGGTTGGCCGATAGGACAAACGGGGATGCGACAGAATGGACGGTCATGGACGTGCCATCGGATCCCTACGCAGCGCCCGCCGCGGCCGGTACCGCAGGTGAGAGCGCGGGCATACCGCTGCGCCGGCTGCTGCTGGCGGTCGGCGACCCGCTCGTGGACGTGCTCGCCGCTCCCGCGGGCCTGGATGTGCGGGTGGACAATGTGGTCATCGTCGACCCCGAGGACGAGGCCGAGGCCTTCGCCGGCGACCTGGTGCTGCTGATCGGAGCGCGCGGCAGCGCCGCCCGGCACCTGGTCCGCGCGGCCGCGCGGCGCGGCGCGGCGGCGGTGGCGGTCAAGGTGCACTCCGACGAGCCCGCGTATCCGCCGCCGCAGGGCTGGGGCACGGCGCCCCAGGTGCGGCGCGGCGGTGACGAGGTCGCGCTGCTGCGCGCCGAGGCCAGCGAGGCCGGGGTGGCGCTGCTGGGCGTGCGTCCGGAGGTGCGCTGGGACCAGCTGCAGTCGCTGTGCCGCAGCGTGCTCGACGACGCCCGGCTGACCTCCGAGGCCGATTTGGGCGAGACCGCGGGCGACCTGTACTCGCTGGCGCAGACGATCTCCGCGCTGACGGGCGGGCTGGTGACCATCGAGGACTCGGCCAGCCGGGTCCTGGCCCATTCGAGCGGCGAGGAGGCCGACGAGCTGCGCCGGCTCTCGGTGCTGGGGCGCCGCGGGCCCGAGCAGTACCTCGCGCTGCTGCGGGAGTGGGGCGTGTTCTCCCGGCTGCGCGCCGGCGAGGAGGTGGTGCGCATCGACGAGCACCCGCAGCTGGGCATCAGGCGGCGGCTGGCGGTGGGCATCCACGCGGGCTCGCAGCCGCTGGGCACGATCTGGGTGCAGGAGGGCGCCCAGCCCCTCGCCGAGGACGCCGAGCAGGCGCTGCTGGGCGCGGCGCGGATGACGGCGCTGCACCTGGTGCGGCACCGCACCGAGGCCACAGTGGGGCTGCGGCTGCGCGACGACCTGCTGGCCAGCCTGCTGGAGGGCCGCATCGAAGCGGCGGCGCTGGCCGACACCATCGAGGTCACCACCGACCGGCCGGCGCTCGTCGCCGCCTTCGCCATCTCGCCCTCGGGGGCGCCGGGCGCGGGCGGCCGCACCGACCCCGCCCGCGGCGGCGGGACCGACCGCTCCGGCCGGGAGCTGAACCGTCGGCGGCTGGTCGACCTGATCACCGTGCACACCGCCGCCTACCGCCGCACGTCGCTGGTCACGGCGGTGGGCGGGCGGATCTACGTGCTCATGCCCGACCTCGTGCGCGGCGGCGGCTCCGGCGGATCGGGCGGCTCGGACTCCCCGACCGACTCCTCCCGGCGGTCGGCCGAGTCGTCGGTGCTGGCGCTGACCCGCAAGACGGTCGAGGCGGCGCGGGCCACGCTGGGCGTGGCGGTGCAGGGCGCCGTGGGCTCGCCGGTGGACTCGCTGGCCGCCATTCCCGACTCCCGTGCCGAGGCCGACCGCATCCTGGACGCGATGGGGCGCGACCTGGCGATGGACGTCGCCACCATGTCCGACGTACGCACCCAGGTCCTCATCAGCGAGACCCTGGCCTACCTGCGCGGCACGCCCGCCCTGCGCGACCCCCGCGTCAGCGCCCTCGCCGACCACGACGCCGCGCAGGGCTCGGACCTGGTGGTGTCGCTGCTGGCCTATCTGGAGGAGTTCGGCGACGTCCGCACCGCGGCCGCCCGGCTGCACATCCACCCCAACACCCTGCGCTACCGGGTCCGCCGCGCGGAGTCGGTCAGCGGCATCGACCTCTCCGACCCGACCCAGCGGCTGTTCACCCACCTCCAGCTGCTGATGGAGCGCGCCACCTGACCCGCGGGCCCGCGGCCGCGCCTACGGCGCCATGGCGTCGAGGACAGGCACCAGCTGCTCCTCCTCGTAGTCGAGGTGCGCCTCCAGTTCGTTGATCAGGCGGTCGACCTCGGCGCCGAGGTCGGCGGGGCCGGCGGCGGGGGCGTCGAGCCGGGACTTGAGCCGTTCCAGCAGGCTCTCCACACGCTTGTGCTCTTCACCGAGGCGTGCGACGACGCCGGCGAGCTCGGGGCGGGCCTCGGCGATGCCGGGAAGCATCCCGGCGTCTTCCATCGTGTGGTGGCGGCCCAGACCCTGGCAGACGGTCAGGCAGTTGATCCGCAGTTGGGCGCCGAGGTTCGGACCCGAGCGGGCGACCTCGTCGCGGATCATCGCGAGCTCGCGCCGGAACGCGTCGTGCAGGACCTTCAGGCCCTGCCCCATGCGCTGCTCGACAGGCGTGCCGCTCACGGGGTGGAGGGCGACGACGGGGATGGTGCGCTCGGTGCCGGCCTGGTACTCGGCCCAGCCGGGGTCGGCCTCGGCGGCACGGGCGAAGAGCGCGTCGCGCTCCTCGCCCTCCACGACGACGGCGTCGGCCTCCATGACGAACACCCCGTTCTCCACGGTGACGCGGGGGTTGGCGCGCAGGTTGTGGAACCAGCCGGGATGGCGGTCCCCGCCTCCGGCGGAGGCGATGACCAGCAGGCGTTCGCCGTCGGGCAGGAACGCGACCGGCGTGGTGCGGCGCCTGCCGGATCGGGTTCCGGTCGTGGTCAGCAGCAGCAGGCGGGCGCCCTCGAACATGCCGCCGACACGGCCGTGGTTCGCGCGGAACAACTCGATGATCGCTCTGTTGAAATCGCCGCTCTCGAAGCGGTCTTCGGTCTGCTCTTCGGTCATGCGGTGCGTACTCCAGGATCGGTGGACCGCTGTCGCGGTGGTCGGTCTGCGGAGGCGCGCAGTGCCCGCGCATGCGGATGCGCTGCGCGCGATCGGCGGTTTCGGACGGGACGCGCGTCGCCTCGCCGCCGCGGGCAGAGACCGCGGTGGGATGGAACCGGAGCACGCGCCCGGCCCGCGCAGCCGGGCGGAGTCGGGTGCCCGGGATGCCCGGTGAACGCGGGACGCACCGGACGCCACGGAGCAGAACTCGGCTGCTCCGGCACGGACCGGGCTGCGGAACGCGGGGGAACGACGCGGGGCTGTCCGCGTCAGGTCAGACGGCGCCTGTGAATCGGCTGCTCACGACATCATCCCCTTCGGCGTTCGGGGCGCCGCCCGCACGCCGCGTCCCTCTCCGGCGGCGTTCGGCACCCCTTGAATCCAAGTTCATGACAGCAACCGCGTCAACGGAACCGGCCGGATCCGGACGGGGGCTCAATACGGGGCCGAAGAGGCGGGAAGCGGCGGGAGCGGCGGACGCTTGCGGGGTGGGCCGGGTGCGCGCTCGGGAGGCGTCGTCACCGGGCACGCGCGCGGGCCGGCCCGGACCGCCGCCGCGGAGTCCAGCTGTACCCCCGGTCGGACTCGAACCGACACTTGTGACCCTTTTAGGGGGCCTGCCTCTACCATTGGGCTACGAGGGCGGCACCATCATACCGGCGATGGCCGATTCACCGGGATTCGCGCCGGTTCGACCTGCCGAGACGCGAATCCGGCCGGTCCGCTCCGCGGGCCTCCCGCCGCCGCGACAGCGCCGGTCACACGGGCGTACCCGCGTCTTCCCGCCCCGGACCGGCCCGCGCGAATCCGCGGCCCGCCCGGGCGCGTCGCACCACTGTGGCATTGTGCGGCCTCGGCGGCGGCGCATTGCGGCCACGGGCCGCCGAACGGACGGGGAGCCGGGATTCGGCCGACGAACTCCGGTCAACGTGCCTGCAACTCAACCGGAACGCAACCGCCGTCACATCGCCCCGGCGCGGTGGAGCGGGCCCGGCCGGCGCCCCGTGCGCGCGCCCTCGGCGCAGAAGTACGGCCGGCCCCCCGCCAGGGGCCGGCCGCCATGGGGCGTTCCGCTACCGCGCTAGCTGACCCGGCGCAGCAGCTGCCCGTTCTCCACCTGGGGCTTGCTCGCGTCCTCGAAGGCCTGGCGCGGGTCCTCCATCTCGGGCAGGGCCGCGAAGTCCCGCCGCAGGAAGAACCCGACGATCCAGTCCGCCAGCACGCGCATCTTCCGGTTGAAGGTCGGCACTGCGTAGAGGTGGTACGAGCGGTGTGCGTACCAGGCCAGCCGGCCGGTCAGCTTGATCCGGCCGAAGAGCTGGGCGGCACCCTTGTGCAGGCCCAGGCCGGCCACCGCGCCCAGGTTCTTGTGGACGTAGCGGGTCATCTCCTTGCCGCGCAGCGCGGCGATGACGTTGGCGGCCAGCACCGGCGCCTGGCGCACGGCGTTCTGCGCGTTGGGCGGGTAGAAGCCGCCCTTGCCGTCGGGCACCTGCGCGTTGTCGCCGCCGGCGAAGGCGTTCTCCACGCCGTTGACGGCGAGGTACTCGCTGGTGTCGAGGTGGCCCTTGGGGCCCAGCGGCAGGTCGCCGGCCTGCACCACCGGGCTGGGCTTGACGCCGGCGGTCCACACGAGCGTCCCGGCGTCGAACTCGGTGCCGTCGCTGAGCTTGACGCGCTGGTCGACCGCCGACTCCAGGAACGTGGACAGCCGCACGTCGATCCCGCGCCGCTTCAGCTGGTTCAGCGACTTCTCGCCGACGTCGCTGCCGACCTCGGGCAGGATCTTGTCCGCCGCCTCGATCAGGTAGAAGCGCAGGTCGTCGGCGCTGATGGAGGGGTAGATCCGCGTGGCGTCGCGAGCGAGGTCCTCCAGCTCGGCGATCGCCTCGGCACCGGCGAAGCCGCCGCCGACGAAGACGAAGTTGAGCGCCTTGCGCCGGATCTCGGGGTCGTCGGTGGAGTCGGCGATGTTCAGCTGCTCCAGCACGTGGTTGCGCAGGAAGACGGCCTCCTCGACCGTCTTGATGCCGATCCCCCACTCGGCCAGCCCCGGGATGGGCAGGGTCCGCGACACGGCGCCGGTGGCCATCACGATGTAGTCGTAGGAGATCTGGCGGGGGTCGCCCACGGCGGGCTCGAAGTCGACCGAGCGGTTCGCGTGGTCCACGCGGATGACGCGGCCGGTGAGCACCCGCACCCGGTCGAAGACCTTGCGCAGCGGAACGACGACGTGGCGCGGGGAGATGCTGCCGGCAGCGATCTCCGGAAGGAACGGCTGGTAGGTCATGTAGGAGTTGGGGTCGACGACCGTGATGCGGGCTTCGCCCGGCCCCAGCTTCTTCTCCAGCTGCTTCGCGGTGTACATGCCCAGGTACCCACCACCGACGATGAGTACGTGCGGGATCTCTTCCCTGTCACCGCCGCCGTGCACGAGGCGGTAGTTCCTGCCTTCGGTCATCGCGCATCCGCCCTTGAGTCCCGTTCCACGCCCCCGGTCCGGGGCGCCAAAATCGGTAAGTCTTCGCTGACTGGCATGTTCCCTGTCGTCTTCCGACGGAAAGAACGCTCTTCTTCACCCGGGAGTCGAGGGTTCCTCTCTCCTCCTGCTTGTGCATTCTTTCACAAGCCGCTCTTAACATGAAAGCGGCGCACGGCACAGGTTTAGACCATGATAGACGGAGTCGGATGTTCGTTTGTGCAGGTCAGAGAGCTTGTGAAGGGATTCACGCACTCGATCGCAGGTGACGCGTCTCACCGGGCCCGCCGACCGGGGTCACATCGGCCCCGCGCCCCCGTGCCAGCGCACAGCGCCGGTCCGCGCCGGAACCCGCCCCGCGTGCCCGCCGTCACACGCCGCCGGCCTTCGCGCGTCCTACTGCGCGCCCGCGGTCCCCTGCGCGCTCCCGTCCGGCGCGCCCAGGCAGAGCCCCCACGCGATCCCGTCCAGGATGTCGTGCTCGCTGGCCACGAACCCGGCGGCTCCGGTGCGCGCCACCACACGCGAGAGGATCAGCGCGCCCGCGCCGATCACGTCCACCCGGCCCGGGTGCATGACGCCGATCGCCGCCCGCTGCCCGTGCTCCATCGCCAGCAGCTCCTCGGCGATCTCGTGCGCCCGCGCCGCCGGGACCCAAGCGTGGTGGATGCGCTCGGGGTCGTACTCCGGCAGCTCCAGCGCGATGCCCGCGACGGTCGTGGCGGTGCCGGCCACGCAGACCAGCGACGCGGCCTCGTCCAGCGGGACGACCTCGGCGGCCGCTTCCAGCGCGGCGTCGATGTCGGCGGTGGCTGCGGCGATCTGCTCGGCCGTGGGCGGGTCGTCCACGAGGTGGCGCTCGGCCAGCCGCACGCAGCCGATGTCGACCGAACGGGCCGCGCGCACCGGTCCCGCGCCGTCCGGGACGCTGCGCGGGTCGTCGTGGCCCAGCACGAACTCGGTGGAGCCGCCGCCGATGTCGACGATCAGGAACGGCCCGTCGAAACCGGTGTCGGCATCCTCCAGCTCGGCCGTGGCGCCGATGAACGACAGCTCGGCCTCCTCGTCGCCGGTGATGACCTCGGGCTCCACGCCGATGATCTCCGCCACGCCCCGAACGAACTCACCGCGGTTGCGGACGTCGCGGGTGGCACTGGTGGCCACCATCCGCACCGCTTCGGGCCCGAGCTCGACGCCGTTCTCCCGCATGAGGTCGGCGTACTCGCGCAGGGCGGCGAACGTGCGCTCCAGGGCCTCGGGGGTGAACTCGCCGGTTCGGTCGACGCCCTGGCCGAGCCGCACGACCTCCATACGCCGTTCGAGATCGAGGAGCTGGACCTCCTCGTCCTCCACCCCGATCAGCGCCGAGACCAGCAGCCGGATCGAGTTCGTGCCGCAGTCCACGGCCGCCACGGTCGTCACCTGGTCGTCACCTCGCTGTCGTCGTCTCGCGCCCGCAGTCCTTCCGCGGCGGCCGCGCCCTCGCCGCCGGCGCACACGCAGGGTCCGTCCGCCCACCAGCGCGGCAGCGCGTCCAGCGCCTCGCGGCCGAAGGGGTTGGCACCCGGCCGCGCCAGCTCGTGGGCGACCAGTGCGTGCAGGCACTTGACCCGCTCGGGCATGCCGCCGGCGCTCTGCATGCCCTCGGGCAGCGGATCGCCGCCGTCGCGGCGGGTCTGCTCGGCACGCTCGTCCAGGTAGGCGCGGTGGGCGCGCTCGTAGTCCGCGCGCAGCTCCGGCTCCTCGGCGAGGCGCTCCTGCATCCGCCGCATCGTGCCCCCCGCTTCCAGGGTCCCGACGGCCGAGGCCGCGCGCGGGCAGGTGAGGTAGTAGAGCGTGGGGAACGGGGTGCCGTCCTCCAGGCGCGGCGCGGTGCGCACCACGTCGGGCAGCCCGCACGGGCACCGGTGGGCCACCGCCCGCAGGCCGCGCGGGGGGCGCCCGATCTGGTCGCGCACCGCCGCGGCGTCGGCGTCGTCGACGCGGTCCGGCGGGGCGGCGTGTTCGGCGGAAGTCATCGCGACTTCAGCGTAGTGCCCGGTGGCACCCGCTGGGCACGCCGCACGGCCGGTAGGCCGCCGGCGGCCTACCATCGAAGCCATGGCCGATACCTGGACCGCGGACTTCTGGTTCGACCCCTCCTGCCCCTACACGCGCGTCACCGCCCGGTGGCTGGCGGAGGCCGCCCGAGTGCGCCCGATCAGCGTGCGCTGGCGGGTGATGAGCCTGTCGGTGCTCAACGAGCACCGCGACGACGATCCCGAAGGCGACCCCGAGGGCTATCTGTGGATTCCCGCGCGCATCTGCGCCGCGGTCCAGGCCGAGCACGGCCACGACGCGCTGGGCCGCTTCTACGACGCGCTGTGGGCCTCCCGTGAGCAGGCGGACGACTACGCCGCGGGGTTCGAGCACGCGCTGGTGCAGGCGGGACTGCCCGCCGGACTCGCGCGGGCCGGCACCTCCGACGCCTACGACGGCGCGCTCCGCGCTTCCCACGAGGAGGGCTTCGGACTCGTCGGCGGCGACGCCGGCACTCCGGTGCTGGCCGCAACGGCGCCCGACGGCAGGCGGGTGGCCGCCATGTTCGGCCCCGTCGTCTCCCGGGTGCCGCGCGGCGAGGAGGCCGGACGCCTGTGGGACGGTGCGGTGCTGGTGGCGGGCACCGCCGGGTTCCACACCATCAAGGGCCCGCCGGAGGCCGAGATCGAGGACTGAGCAAGCCGTACGCTGCGGGCCGGGCACAGCACCTCAGCCGGCGGGCCGCCCTTCGGACGCGCTCCCGTCCTGCTCCGGGCTGTCGGCCTCCAGCACGGACTTCCACAGGCGGGTGAACCACGGCTCGCCCGATCCCGCCGCGGCGTCCGCGTCCTGGTCGTCGGAGTCGGAGACCACCACATAGGCGCGCTCGCCCGGGTACTGGTAGTGCAGCCGGGTGCGTGCCTCGCGCTCGATGTAGGCCGGGTTCTTCAGCTGCTTGCTGCGCTCCTGGAGGTCGGCGACCGCCTGCTCGGTCTGCGCCTTCTCTTCGCGCAGTTCGGCGATGCGCGCGCGCTGGGCGAGGTACTCGCGCAGCGGATAGGCCAGGCTGAGCGCGATGACGCAGATCACCAGGGCGAGGATCGCGGCGCGGCTGGTGAACGCCGGGCGCGTGCGCCCGCCGCCGGAGCCCGCCGGCGCTCCGCCCCGCCCCGCCGGCGCACGGGAGCCCGATCCGCCGCCGGCACCGCGCCCCGGGCTCGTGGCAGCGGTGCCGCGGCCGCCGCCCTTGCCGGACCCGCCCTTCGCGCCGGTCTTGGCGCCTCCGCCGCGGGTCGTGGACGAGGGGGCTGCGTCGATGGGCACGACCTTGGACGACTTCGACCGGCCCCCGCCGGCCGTCCTGCCCGCACCCGGGGTTCCGCTCCCACCGCCTTTGGCGCCTCCCGAAGCACCAGAGGCCGGCGGCCGGCCCTTCGCGGGGCGCGGCCGCTTCGGCTGCTCTGGCACCTCGGGCATAAGCGGTCAGACTAGCCCTGCGGGCGGAAGCGCGGGAAGGCCGACACGCCGGCGTAGAGGGCCGCGTCGTCGAGCTCCTCCTCGATGCGGAGAAGCTGGTTGTACTTGGCCACGCGCTCGCTGCGGGCGGGGGCGCCGGTTTTGATCTGGCCGGCGTTGGTCGCCACGGCGATGTCGGCGATGCTGGTGTCCTCGGTCTCGCCGGAGCGGTGCGAGATCATCGCGGTGTAGCCGCTGCGCTGGGCCAGCGAGACGGCGTCCAGGGTCTCGGTCAGCGTGCCGATCTGGTTCACCTTGACCAGGAGCGAGTTGGCCGCGCCCTCGGAGATGCCGCGCTGCAGCCGCTCGGGGTTGGTGACGAACAGGTCGTCGCCCACGATCTGCAGGCGCGAGCCCAGCGTGGAGGTGAGCTGCGACCAGCCGGCCCAGTCGTCCTCGTCCAGCGGGTCCTCGATGGAGACCAGCGGGTAGGAGTCGGCCAGTTCGCCGTAGTAGGCGGCCATGTCCTCGGCGCTGCGGTTCTTGCCTTCGAAGCTGTAGACGCCGTCGGTGCAGAACTCGGTGGCGGCCACGTCCAGGGCCAGGGCGATGTCGCGGCCGGGGGTGTAGCCGGCCTTCTGCACCGCCTCGATGATCAGGTCCAGCGCCGCGCGGTTGCTGTCGAGGTCGGGGGCGAACCCGCCCTCGTCGCCGACGCCCGTACCCAGCCCGTGCCCCTTCAGGACCGACTTCAGCGCCTGGTAGACCTCGGCGCCCCAGCGCACGGCCTCGCGGAAGCTCGCCGCTCCCACCGGCGCGACCATGAACTCCTGGATGTCGACGTTGGTGTCGGCATGGGCGCCGCCGTTGAGGATGTTCATCATCGGCACCGGCAGCACGTGGGCATTGGGGCCGCCGATGTAGCGGAACAGCGGCAGCCCGGAGCTGTCGGCCGCCGCGTGGGCGGTGGCCAGCGACGCGCCGAGGACGGCGTTGGCGCCCAGCCGGGACTTGCCGGGGGTGCCGTCCAGCTCGATCATGGCGCGGTCGATGAGCCGCTGCTCCTCGGGGGCGAAGCCGATCAGCTCGTCGGCGATGTCGTCGTTGACGGCGGCCACCGCCTTCTCGACGCCCTTGCCGCCGAAGCGGTCTCCGCCGTCGCGCAGCTCGACCGCCTCGAACTGCCCGGTCGACGCGCCGCTGGGGACCGCCGCGCGCGCGGTGGTCCCCTCGTCGAGCAGGACCTCCACCTCGACCGTCGGGTTACCGCGGGAGTCGAGGATCTCCCTCGCCTGCACTGCCTCGATCGACGACAACGTTGCAACTCCTTCGATTCGCGTGCGGACCCGGCTCAGGCCCTGTTGCGGATGGGACTCGGCAGGTGCGGCTTCCCTGCTTCCTAAGCGCAGGCCCCACCCGCACCCTGTGCGATCCGCCCCGAGCCGCGGGCGTTGTGGAACGGGCGTGCACCGGTGCCGCCGACCGCCCGCTCAAGCGGCGCCGACGGCCGCGCGGAGTCGGCGCCCATCCACCCCACACCCTAGCGATTAGGGCCTGCCTCGGTCGTGTCGGCCACCCGAAATTGGTCTAGTCCACGCTAAGCGGCCGCCGCGCCGCTCCCCGCCGCCAGGGGTGACCGGTGCCGTGCGCGTCCGGTGGGCGCGACACGCCCGGGATACCTGCCGCTCAGCAGGCGCGGCGCCCGCCGGGCCGGCGCCGCCGGGCCCCCGCCAGGCACGGATGAACGCCGCCCGAACACCGGCTTTCCGCAGAGAACTCCCCGGCCGGACAACCGTCGCACCGACGCATGGCGTCTATCCCTACTAAAGAGGTATAAATAGAGGTGTTACTTCGACATCCCTGATCCCGGAAGGCCGCCCGTTATGCAGACGCTCGTCCTCCTGGGTTTCGTCGGCCTGCTGGCGCAACTCATCAACGGCAGCCTGGGCATGGGCTACGGGATCAGCACGACCAGTGCGCTGCTGGTCATCGGCACGAGTCCCGCGCTCGCCTCGGCCACGGTCAACCTCTCCCAGGTCGGCTCGCAGATCGCCTCGGGCTTCGCGCACTGGCGCTTCGGCAACGTCGACTGGGGGGTGGTCTGGCGCATCGCGCTTCCCGGCGCCCTGGGCTCGTTCGTCGGCGCCGTGTTCCTCAGCCGCCTGTCCACCGACGCCGCCGGCCCGCTGATGTCGACGATCCTGCTCGTTCTGGGCGCCTATCTGCTGGCCCGGTTCACCTTCCGCGACCTCCCGCACCCCGACCTCAGCCGCCCGCTGCGCACCGTCTTCCTCGCCCCGGTCGGCCTGTTCGCCGGGTTCATGAACTCCACCGGGGGCGGCGGCTGGGGCCCCGTGGGAACCTCGGCACTCCTGGCCAGCGGGCGGCTGGAGCCGCGCAAGGTCATCGGGTCGATCAGCGTGGGCGAGTCGGCGGTCGTGGTCGCCGGCAGCATCGGCTTCGCCGTCGGCCTCGGGTTCGGCGGCATCAACATCACCTGGGTGGTCGTCCTGCTGCTGGGCGGACTGCTGGCCGCGCCCATCGCCGCCTGGCTGGCCAGCCACGTGCCCGCGCGCATGCTCGGCTCCCTGGTGGGCGGGCTGATCATCTTCACCAACACCCGGGTCCTGCTGGATAGCGAGGCCATCGGCGCCTCCGCCGGGGTCTCGCTGGCCGTCTACTGCGCGGTCGCCCTGGGGTGGGCGGCCGCCGTCGCCTGGTCGCTGCGCGCCCACACCGTCGAACGGCGCATGCGGCGCGCGGCCGCGGCGCCCGAGCACGTCGGCGCCACCGAGGCCGCCGACTGAGCCCGTCCGGCGGGGGCGACCACGCGCCGCCGCCGGGGCTGTATCCGAAACCGCGTTTTCGGCCCTGGCTACAGGGAAGATGGCAGACGCGCGCCCATGCCCGACCCACCTGCCGCGGCCGGTGCCCGTCCCCTCGCGCCACGCACCCCGCTCGATCCGCGGCCCCAGGCCGCAGGCGCGTGGAGAGGCGGGACCGACCGGCGCAGCGCACCGAGGCGAGACGGAAATGGCGACACCAGCAACCGGCGCGAACGCCCCGCCGCCGAGCGTTCCGACGCGCCGCCGCAACGCCGAGCTGGTGATGACGCTCTTTCGCGGTAGGCGTGTTCGCACTGATCCTGAGCCTGGCCGGCCTGCAGGTCGACGGCCGCGTCCCCGACCGGTTCGCCCTCTACACCTGCGTCTTCGGCGGGCTCGCCGCCACAGCGCACATCGCCGTGCGCTTCCTGGCCCCCTGGACCGACCCCCTGATCCTGCCGCTGGCCACCGTGCTCAACGGAATCGGCGTGGCCGTGATCTGGGGACTGCACGCCTCTGCGGGCGACGGGCCGCACGAGTCCGACCGGCAGCTTCTGTGGACCGCACTGGGCATGGCCGCCTGCATCGCGGTCCTCGCGGCCGTCCGCCGCCCGGCGGCGCTGCAGGGCTACCGCTACATCACCCTCATCGGCGGGCTGGTGCTGATCATGCTGCCGATGCTGCCCGGCGTCGGCATCGAGGTGTTCGGTGCGCGGCGCTGGATCGGCTTCGGCGGCTACACCGTTCAGCCCTCGGAGTTCGCCCGCATCCTGCTGATCGTCTTTCTGGCCGGCTACCTCGGCCACAAGCGCGACGTGCTGGCCCTGGCGGCGCGCCACCTGCGGGTGGGCGAGGTGAAGGTCTTCAGCCTGCCGCGGATGCGCGACCTGGGGCCGATGACCGCCGCCTGGGGCGTGGCCCTCCTCCTCCTGGTGGGCACCCGCGACCTGGGCACCTCCCTGGTGCTGTTCAGCGTCTTCCTGGCGATGCTCTACGTCGCCACGCGGCGCAAGTCGTGGGTGGGAATCGGCCTGGCGATGTTCCTGGCGGGGGCGACCGTGGCCTGGCAGGTCTTCTGGCACGTGCGCCAGCGGGTGGCCATCTGGCACTCCCCGTTCGACCCGGACGTCTACCGGGCGGTCGGCGGCAGCCGCCAGCTGGTACAGGGCCTGTTCGCGCTGGCCGACGGCGGTCTGACCGGGATCGGGTTCGGGCACGGCCGCACCGCCGGCCTCTTCGCATCCGACAGTGACCTGATCCTCGTCTCCGTCGGCGAGAAGCTGGGCCTGGCGGGTCTGATGGCCGTCGTACTGATGCTGCTCCTGCTGGCCGAGCGCGGTTACCGCACGGCTCTGGTCTCGCGCGACATATTCGCCAAGCTGACCGCCTCCGGAAGCGCGTTCTTGCTGGGCTTCCAGGTGTTCGTGGTGCTGGGCGGCGTAACGCGGCTCATCCCGATGACGGGCATGACCACGCCGTTCTTGTCGGCGGGCGGCTCGTCACTGGTCTCGACGTGGATGATCATGGGCCTGTGGCTGCGGCTCAGCGACACCGCGCGCCGCCCCAGCTCCGCCGTGCCCAACCGCGACTCCGCCGGCATGCCCGAAGCCGGGCAGCGGCCGGGCCGAACGTTCTTCCCGTCACCCTGAAGGCCGCCCGGCCAACCAGTAGGCGCGCCACTGCTCGGGGGTCAGCGAGCGCGGGTCGAGGCCGTCGGCGCGGGCGGCCGCCTCGGCCGCGCGGACCCGGCCGTCGAAGCGCCGTGCCGCCGAGCGCAGGTCGATCTCTGGGTCGGCGCCGCGGCGCCGCTCGTCGGCGACGCCGGCGAACAGCTCACCGCCGCCCTCGCCGTCGTCGCCCACCAGATCGTCGGGCACCCCGTTGCTCACCGCCCGCTTCTGCAGCTCGTAGGCCAGCAGCGCGGCGGGCTGACCGAAGGGCACGCCCTCCAGCACGGAGTCCCCGCGGCCCTTCTCGGCGCGCTCGGCGGCCTTGATCTCCTCCCAGTTCGCCCGGACGTCGTCGGCGCCGCCGACCTCCGCGCCGCCGAAGACGTGCGGGTGGCGGCGGGTGAGCTTGTCGACGATGCCGGCGGCGACGTCGTCGATGGTGAACCCGTCGGCGCCGCGCTCCTGGGCCACCCGGGAGTGGAAGACCACCTGCAGCAGGACGTCGCCCAGCTCCTCGCGCAGAGTCGCCAGGTCGCCCTGCTCGATGGTCTCCAGCGTCTCGTAGGCCTCCTCGATGAGGTACTTGGCCAGCGAGGAGTGCGTCTGCGAGGCGTCCCACGGGCACTCCCGCCGCAGCACGTCCATCACCTCGACCAGGTCGAGCACCCGGCTGCCGGGCGCGGCGCCGCCGGTGCCGCCCGCATCACCGCCCGCTGCACCGCTCGGCCCGGCGCCGCCGTCCGGCTGGGTCCCGCCGCTGTTCGGGTTCATGGCTCGGTGGCCCCTTCCGCTCCCAGACTCCCCGACTCCTACGGACTCCCCGGCTTCCGGCACTCGGCCCTCAAACGCTCTCGGCCGGCAGCCAGCCCCCGGAGCGCAGCGCGGAGAGCACCTCGGCGACCGACTCGCCGACTGAGCGGCCCTCGGTGTCCAGCACCAGCTCGGCGTCCTCCGGCTCCTCGTAGGGGTCGGAGATCCCGGTGAACTCGGGGATCTCGCCCGCCCGCGCCTTGGCGTAGAGGCCCTTGCGGTCGCGCGCCTCGCACACCTCCAGCGGGGTGGCCACGTGCACCAGGAAGAAGTCGCCGACCTCCTCGACCATCGCGCGCACCTCGGCGCGCGTGGCGGCGTAGGGCGCGATCGGCGCGCAGACCGCGACGCCGCCGTGGCGGGAGATCTCGGCCGCGACATACCCGATCCGCCGCACGTTGAGGTTGCGGTCGGCGCGGGAGAACGTCAGGCCCGCCGAGAGCATGCGGCGTACGACGTCGCCGTCGAGCAGCGTGAGCGTGCGCCCCGACCGGCGGATGCCCTCGGCCACGCCGCGCGCGATCGTGGACTTGCCCGAGCCCGAGAACCCGGTGAAGAAGACGGTGAGTCCGCGCTCGGTGCGCGGCGGCCGGATGCGCGCCAGCTCCGCGGCCACGCGCGCCGGGGTGAACCACGCGGGCAGCGCGAGTCCCCGCGCCAGCGTCTCCTCGACCTCCGCCTCGTCCGGCAGGTCGGCGGCCGCCTCCGGCGCCACCTCGCCGACCGGGCGCCACTGCTCCTGGGCGGTGTCGTAGGCCCAACCGGGGGCGGCGGCCACCGGGATCGGGGTCTCCTCCTCGGCGCCGGCCGACGGCGCGGAGTCGAGGACCAGGAGGCGCGTCGCGCCGTAGGCGGCGGCGACGTGGGCGTGCAGCAGGACGCGGCGCCCGAGGGCCGGCCCGGCGGCGCCGTCGGAGCTCCAGCGGGGCAGGGTCGCCACGACGAACCGGGCGGGTGCGGGCAGCAGCGGCTCGGCGGCCAGCACGACCGGGGCCAGGCCCTCGGTCTCCAGCGGGGCGTCGATGATCACCAGTACCTCGGCACGGTCGTCGCCGGCCAGCTCCTCGGCGGCGGCGCGGATCTGGTGGAGCTCGCGGTGGTGCAGGGGCCGGGCCGTGACCACGGCCAGCACCGGGACGCCGCCGTCGCCGGCGAGTTCGCGCTGGCCGCGGATCTCTCCCGGCGAGAGGCGCAGGTGGCGCAGCGCGCCGTAGACGGGAGGCTGGGCGAAGCGGACCTCGCCGGCCAGCCGGTGGCCGGGCGCGGCCGCGCCGTCGCCGTCCTGGGCACCGGCCCACCAGCGCTGCCCGACCCGCAGTTCGGCCAGCGGCGCCCCCTCGGGGTCGGTGAGCGTCAGCCGCTCGGCGTCGGCGAGCTGGTCGGGCACGGGCAAAGTGACCGGTACCGGCCACGGGGTGCCGTCGGGCAGGCGGCCGCGCTTGGCGACCGAGGAGGCCTCCTCGCGGGTCATGAACCCGGCCAGCGGGTAGGCGCCGTTCAGGATCAGCTCCAGATGGGCCAGGCTCACCGGATCGGGCGCGAACACCGGTGCCGCCGCCTCGTCCCCGCTGCGGTCACTGCTGTCGCTCAACCCGGCCTCCCCGTTCGTCTGCGCTGCCACACCGTCTGCGCTGCCGCATCTGCGCAACAGCGTATTCGGGGATGCGTGTGGACGGCATCCCGCCACCGCCCGCGGGCGCCCCGACGAGGCGCGCCGCGCGGGTCGGCGGTGCCGGCCGCCCGCGCGACCGCCGGGAACACCCGGGGCGGCGAAGGCGTTAGCGGTATTGGTCGTGCAGGACAGCGACCGACAGGCCGTCCCGGTACGGCCCGCTCCAGCGCGCCCGGCAATCGGGCGTGCACAGGTCCGTACGGTTCCGTCGACCGAACCGGCGGGGGTCCCGTGCGCCTTCGGCGCAGCCCGCCGACACGTTCTCCGGACGACCGCGCCCCGACCGCCGCCGCATGCGCGGCCCGACGGGCAGAACGGACAGACATGACCCGGACCACATCCCGGATACCCGACTCCGTGCACCCGCGACCGGCGGGCGGCGTAGGCTTGCCCATGGGGAGTACGACCACCCGCCGCGGCCCGCGCACCGGTCCTCGGCGGCTCGCGGCCGATGCCCTGCACACGGCCGCCGCATCCGCCGGACACCCGCTCCCCCGACCGCGCACCGCGGAGCGCAGCACGGCCGAATCCCTGTCACAGCCTTCCCTCTGGTGATATGAGCCTTACCGGACTTCTCTCGGTCGTCGCAGACGACCCGGCCCTCAGCCAGGCGGTCGAGACCGCCCGCATCGGCCATGACCCGCACCTCGACCTCGTCGCGCCGCCGTCGCTGCGCCCGTTCGTGATCGCCTCGCTGGCCGCCGGCGCCCCCGTGGGCGCCGAGCGGCCGGTGCTCGCCGTGACCGCGACCGAGCGCGAGGCCGGCGACCTCGCCGAGGCGCTGGAGTCCCTGCTACCGGAGAACTCGGTCGCCCTGTTCCCCGCGTGGGAGACCCTGCCGCACGAGCGCCTGTCGCCGCGTTCGGACACGGTCGGTCAGCGCCTGGCCGTACTGCGCCGCCTGGCCCACCCCGACCCCGCCGACCCGCTGACCGCGCCGCTGCGCGTCGTCGTCGCACCGATCCGCAGCGTCCTGCAGCCGCTGGTGGCCGGGCTCGGCGACCTCACGCCGGTGCGCGTGCGCCCGGGCGACGAGGTCGAGCTGGAGGACCTGGTCCAGTCGCTGGTCGACGCCGGCTACGCCCGGGTCGACCTGGTCGAGAAGCGCGGCGACATCGCCGTGCGCGGCGGGATCCTGGACGTGTTCCCGCCCACCGAGGAACACCCGCTGCGCCTGGAGCTGTGGGGCGACCAGGTCGAGGAGATCCGGTACTTCCAGGTCGCCGACCAGCGCTCGATCGGCGAGGGCGACCAGTCCGAGGCGGCGTCGGGGCTGTTCGCGCCGCCGTGCCGCGAGCTCCTGCTCACCCAGCCGGTGCGCGAGCGCGCCCGCGAGCTCGCCCAGCGGTATCCGGCCCTCGCCGAGGTGCTGGACAAGCTCGCCGAGGGCTCCTCCGTCGAGGGGATGGAGGCCTTCGCCCCGGTCCTGGCCGAGCGCATGGAGCCGCTGTTCAACTACCTGCCCGAGGGCGCGCACATCGTCGGCTGCGACCCCGAGCGCATCCGCACCCGGGCCCTGGAGCTGGAGGCCACCAGCCGGGAGTTTCTGGACGCGTCCTGGATCAACGCCGCGTCCGGCGGCGAGGCGCCCATCGACCTGGGCGGCTCCGCGTACAAGTCCATCGCCGAGGTCCGCGCGGACGCCGACGCGCTCGGGCTGCCCTGGTGGTCGATCTCGCCGTTCGACTCCGGCTCCGGCGCCGCTTCGGCCGAGTCCACGGACGACGGGGGCGGCCGCGGCGGCGACGCCGGACTGGAGATGGGCGCGTCGGCCGCCGACACCTACCGCGGCGACACCGAGCGCGCCCTGGCAGACGTGAAGTCGTGGCTGCACGACAGCTGGAGCGTCGTGCTGCTGACCCCCGGGCACGGGCCCGCCGAGCGGCTCGTGGCCATGCTGCGCGACGCCGGCCTGGGCGCGCAGCTGCGCTCGGAGGTCGACACCCCGCCCGACCGCTCCGTGGCCACGGTGGCGACCGGCGTGATCGAGCACGGGTTCGTATGGCGCTCGGTGCGGCTGGTCGTGCTGACCGAGACCGACCTGGCCGGTCAGCGCTCCTCCACCCGGGACATGCGCCGCATGCCCAGCCGGCGCCGCGGCACGGTCGACCCGCTGCAGCTGAAGTCGGGCGACTACGTGGTCCACGAGCAGCACGGCGTGGGCCGCTACATCGAGATGGTCAGCCGCAACATCCAGGGCGCCACCCGCGACTACCTGGTCATCGAGTACGCGGCCACCAAGCGCGGCCAGCCCGGCGACCGGCTCTTCGTGCCCACCGACCAGCTCGAAGAGGTCACCCGCTACGTCGGCGGCGAGGCCCCGACGCTGTCCAAGATGGGCGGCGCAGACTGGTCCAAGACCAAGAGCCGCGCACGCAAGGCCGTACGCGAGATCGCCGGCGACCTCATCCGGCTCTACAGCGCCCGCCAGGCCTCGCCCGGGCACGCCTTCGGAGCCGACACGCCGTGGCAGCGCGAGCTTGAGGACGCCTTCCCCTACGTCGAGACCCCCGATCAGCTCGCCGCGATCGAGGAGGTCAAGCAGGACATGGAGAAGCCGGTGCCGATGGACCGGCTCATCTGCGGCGACGTCGGATACGGCAAGACCGAGGTGGCGGTGCGCGCCGCGTTCAAGGCGGTGCAGGACGGCAAGCAGGTGGCGGTGCTGGTGCCCACCACGCTGCTGGTCCAGCAGCACATGTCCACCTTCTCCGAGCGCTACGCCTCCTTCCCCGTGACGGCGCGTGCCATGTCGCGCTTCCAGACCGACAGCGAGGCCGAGGCCACCCGCGAGGGCCTGCGCAGGGGCGAGATCGACGTCGTGATCGGCACGCACCGCCTGCTGTCCAGCGAGACCAAGTTCAAGAACCTCGGCCTGATCGTCATCGACGAGGAGCAGCGCTTCGGCGTCGAGCACAAGGAGACCCTCAAGCGGCTGCGGACCCAGGTCGACGTATTGGCGATGTCGGCGACGCCCATCCCGCGCACCCTGGAGATGGGCATGACCGGCATCCGCGAGATGACCACCATCCTCACACCGCCGGAGGAGCGCCACCCGGTGCTCACCTTCGTCGGGCCCTACGAGGAGAAGCAGATCGCGGCCGCCGTCCGGCGCGAGCTGATGCGCGAGGGCCAGGTGTTCTTCGTGCACAACCGGGTGGCCTCGATCGACAAGGTCGCGTCGTCGATCAGCCGGCTGGTGCCCGAGGCCCGGGTGGCGTACGCGCACGGCCAGATGAACGAGCAGCAGCTCGAACGCGTCATGATCGACTTCTGGGAGAAGAACTACGACGTGCTGGTCTCCACGACGATCGTGGAGTCGGGGCTGGACGTCCCCAACGCCAACACGCTGATCGTCGACCGCGCCGACACCTACGGCCTCTCGCAGCTGCACCAGCTGCGCGGGCGCGTGGGGCGCGGTCGCGAGCGCGCCTACGCCTACTTCCTGTACCCGCCGGAGAAGCCGCTGAGTGAGACCGCGCACGAACGGCTGGCCACGGTCGCCCAGCACACCGAGACCGGCGCGGGCATGTACGTGGCGATGAAGGACCTGGAGATCCGCGGCGCGGGCAACATCCTGGGCGCCGAGCAGTCCGGCAGCATCGCCGGAGTCGGGTTCGACCTGTACGTGCGCATGGTCGGCGAGGCCGTGCGCGAGCTCAAGGGCGACCCGAACGCGGGCGCCGAGGAGTCCGAGACCAAGGTCGAGCTGCCGATCGACGCCCACATACCGCACGACTACGTGCCCGGCGAGCGGCTGCGGCTGCAGGCCTACAAGCGCATCGCCGGCGTCGGCAGCGAGGAGGACATCGCCGCGGCCCGCGAGGAGCTGGTGGACCGCTACGGCCCGCCGCCCGAGGCGGTGGCCAACCTGCTGGAGGTCGCCCGGTTCCGGGTGCTGGCCAAGCGCGCGGGTCTCACCGACGTCGTGCTGCAGGGCAGCCAGATCCGGTTCGCGCCGGTCGAGCTGCGCGAGTCCCAGCGGCTGCGGCTGCGGCGGCTTTACCCCAAGGCCGTGTACAAGGAGCCGGCCCAGACCCTGCTGGTCCCCGCACCCAAGGCGGGTGGCCTGGGCGGCCGCCAGTTGCGCGACCTGGAACTGCTGACCTGGTGCCGCGAGCTGGTGGGGGCCGTCTTCGAACCCGGCAAGCAGGACACGGCCGCCTCCGCCTGACCCGGGGCCGCGCTCCGGCTTCGGGTACACCGGAAGCGCGCGACCGCCCGGAAACGGCGCGCCGCACCCGGCGCCGGCGCTCACGCGGCGGCGAGCCGGGGGGCGGCGCGTTCGCGCGCCCGCACTCCACCGCCGTACCCCGGTGCGGCGACCGGCCGGTCTTGCGCGTGGATCACCGGCACCCGGCCGCAGGGCGACTACTCTTGGTGTTTTCTGCAGCACTGGTAGTGGTATCCGGGAAGGGAGCGGGCCGGTATGGACACCTCCGCCGAAGGAGACCTCGCGCACGCGGCGGCCACACTGCGGCGCCGGTGGCGGCTCGTGGCGGCTTGCGCCCTGGCCGGACCGCTGCTGGCCTCGGGTGCGCTCCTGGCAGTGCCGCCCACCTACACCTCCACCACGGCCGTGCACGTCCGCCCCACGGGCGTCCCCGAGATCACCGGCGAGCAGGCGGGCCGCACCAACGGCGAGGTCAATCTGGACACCGAGGCGCAGATCGTGCAGTCGGCCGAGGTGTCCGCGGCGGCCGCCGAGCGGATCGGGCACGGTGCCGATCCCGTCGAGCTGCGGCGCGAGGTCGAGGTCAGCGTGCCCCCCAACAGCAGCGTCCTGCGCATCTCCGCGCCCGGCCCCGACCCCGCCGAGGCGCGCCGCGCCTCGGCCGCCTTCGCCGGCGCCTACCTCGACTACCGGGCCGACCAGGTCGACCGGCAGATCGGCGACACCCTCTCCGCCCTCCGCGACGAGGCCGACTCCCGGTACGCCGAACTCGACCGACTCTCCGCGGACGGCGGCGGCCTTGAGCAGGGCCGCATCACCGCACTGCAAAACGAGATCACCGAACTGAACAAGGAGATCCACCCGCTCGCGGCGCTGCGCTCGTCGGTGGTTCCCGCGCAGGTCATCACCCCTGCCACCACGCCCGAGCAGGCGGCGTCACCGGTCCCGGCGGTGTGGCTGGCCGCGGGCGGCGCGCTGGGGCTGGCGGCCGGACTCGCGGCCGCCTTCGGCGCCGATCGGCGCGACCGCGGGCTGCACAGCGTCCGCGACGCCGAGCTCGCCGCGGGTGTTGCCGTACTGCTGCGCGCGCCGCGTCCCGGCGGCCGCGCGCGCGGTGGCGAGCGGGCGCGGGCGCGAGCGCACCAGGAGGCCAACCGGGCCGCGCTGAGCCTGGTCGCCGGACTCGGCCGCTACGGCGGCGACCGCCCCGGCGGCGCGGTGGTACTCGTGCCGGGGATCAGCGGCGGATCGGCGGCTGCGGCGGCCGAGGAGCTCGGCGCCGCCCTGGCGCGCGTCGGCACCGACGTACTGCTGGTCCGCGCCGACCCGCCGTCCGCCGAGGCGCGCGACGGAGCCGAGTCCTCGCCGGCCGGGGCGGGTCTGGCCGACGTACTGCTCGGCGGAGCCGACCCCGCCGCGCTGGAGCGCCGCACCGCGGCGGCGCCCGGCCTGCGCATCCTGGACTACGGCGGCGCCGACGCGGCCGGCGTGCTGCAGCGTCCGGCCACGGCCCGGTTGCTGGAGCGGCTGCGCGAGCAGGCCGACGTCGTCGTGGTCGCCACCGCGCCCACCGCCGAGCGCGCCGACGCCTACGCACTGGCCCGCTGCGCCGACGCCGTCGTCCCGGTCGTCGAGCTGGACACCGACCGCGTCGGCGCCCTGCGGTCGGCGCTGGAGGCGTTCGCCGCCCTCGGCGCCCGCGTCCCGGGCGCACTCGTCGCGGAGTCCGCCCGGGCCCGCAAGGGGAGGCCGCACCGCGGCCGCCACGGCCGAGCGGGCGACCGGACCCGCGCGGCGGAGGAGCCCGCCACCGGAACGGGGGAACCGGACGCGGCCCACTCGGCCTGCGCACCGCACGGTTCGCCGGCCGGGTTCCCCGGCGAGGACCGGCAGGACGGCACCGATCTCACCCTGCAGCGCTGATCGGGATGCCCGCAAGCCCGCCTCCCGGCACCGCCCGGAGAACCCGCCGCCGCACCGGTCGGCCGACCGGCGGCGCCGCGGCGGCCCGCACGGTCGCCCGGAGAAGGACGAGACGATGAGCCGGCGGTCTCCGCAGCCTCCGGCGGAAGCCGCCGGCGCCGCACCGACGGCCGCCGCACCCTCCCCGACCGGACCGGGGTCCGCCGCCGGCGGACCGCGGCCGCGGTGCCTGTTCGCCCCGGGCCAACCGCTGATGTGGCTGCTCGCCGGTTACCCGCTGTGGTGGGTCCTGGGCCTGGGACGGTTCGCCTTCGTCGTGTTCGCCCTGCCCATGGCGGTGGAACTGGTGCGCCGCCACCGCGCCGACGGCCTCCGGCTGCCTCCGGGCTTCGGCCTGTGGGCGCTGTTCCTGCTGTGGTGCGCAGCCGGGCTGAGCCTCATCGGCACCGCGCCGCCGGGCACGCTGCCCGACAGCGGCGGGATCCTCGGCGCACTCGTCCGGCTGGCCGTCTACCTGTCGCTGACGGTCCTGCTGCTCTACGTCGGCAACCTGAGCCGCCGCGAGCTGAGCGACCTCGCCGTCGCGCGGGCTCTGGGCTGGCTGTGCCTGGCCACCGTCGCCGGCGGCCTGCTCGGGATGGCGGCGCCGGACTTCGAATTCACCGCGCCGACGGAGCTGCTGCTCCCCGCGGGCCTGGCGGCCGACCCCTATCTACACGAGCTCATCCATCCCGCCTCCGCTCAGGTCATGGAGGTACTGGGCTACGAGTCGCCGCGGCCCAAGGCTCCCTGGGAGTACACCAACACCTGGGGGAACATGCTCTCCCTCCTGCTCGTGTGGCTCCTGGCGGGCTGGCTGCGGTGGCGCGAGCCCGGGGGTGAAGGCCCGGGACCGGCGCTGCGTACGCGCGCCGACCTGCTCCGCGCCTGGACAGCGGGCACCGCCGTCGTCCTCGCGGTCGCGCCGGTCGTCTACTCGCTGAACCGCGCGGTGTGGGCGGGCCTGGCGCTGTCCCTGGGCTTCGTCCTGGTCCGGATGCTGCGCCGGGGCCGGGTGGTCGTGGTGGCGGCGGTGAGCGCCGCCGCCTGCGCCGCGCTGGCCGTCGCCCTGCTGTCGCCGCTGATGGACATGGCCCGGGAGCGGTTGGACAACCCGCACAGCGACGACGGCCGCGCCGCCGCCAGCGTCGCCGCCGTACAGGCCGCCAACGCCTCGCCCGTCCTGGGCTGGGGCACCACCCGCGACATGGCGGGCAGTCCGCAGTCGATCGCGATAGGACCCTCGCCGGAGTGCCCCGGCTGCGGCGGCCACACCATCGGCAACAACGGGCAGTTCTGGCTGCTGCTGGTCGCCAACGGGTGGGTCGGCGCGGCGCTGTTCCTTGCCTTCTTCGGCCAGGCGGTGTGGCGCTACCGGCGCGACTCGGCGGTGCTGGGCACCGCGGCGCTGCTGTCGGTGCTGCTGCTGTTCTGGTACATGTTCTTCTACGTCGCGCTCGCGGCGCCGCTGGCCGTCACCATGATCGCCGTCGCCCTGCTGTGGCGGCGCTCGGCCGAGGACGCCGCTCCCGCGCCGGGAGGTGCGCGGTGAACGGCGAGACCACGTACCTGACCGGTCTCGCCGAGGTGCTGTGGCCCTGCGGCGGCCTGCTGGGGCGCGGCGAGCCAGGGACGGTCCGCGGCGGGTCGGCGCCCGACGGCGACGGCCGCGCCTACCTGCCGGTCCCGTCGGCGCACAACCCGCGGATGATCCTGCCGGCCGGCAACCGCTACGCCGCGGCCCGCGCGGTCGGCGCCTTCGCTCAGCGCCATTCGCTTCGGGAGCGGCTGCGTGCGGCGGCCCTGACTGCGGCCTTCGCCAGCGGGCTGGCGCCGCTGCTGCTGCGCGACCGGCTGCACGTGGGACCGGGCCACACCGTCGAGCACGAGCTGTCGGCGGCGCTGGACCGCCGCGTGGTCATCGCCGTCCACGTCGGTCCGCCGCGCGCCAATCGGAAGCCGGTCCTGCTGCTGCTCACCCCGGCGGGCCGGACCGTCGGCTACGCCAAGATCGGGGTCAACGAGCTGACCTCGCGGCTGGTGCGCGCCGAGACCCGCGCGCTGGAGCTGCTGGCGGAGTCGCACCTGCGCGACATCACGGTGCCCCGGCTGCTGCACGAAGGCGAGTGGAACGGCCGCCCGCTGCTGGTGCAGGACGCGCTGCCGGTCGGCAACCAGACCGACCGGCCCACGCGCCGCCAGCTGCTGCGCTGCGTCGTACAGATCAGCGGTCTGGAACCGGTGAGGGTGCTCCAGCTGTCGCTGAGCCCCTACCGCGCCGCGCTGGCCGAGCGGATCGCCGCGCTGGGCGGGCGCCCCGAAACCGCGCCGCTGCGCGCGTGCCTGGACGCGCTGCCCGACGCCCGGCTCCCGTTCGGCGCCTGGCACGGCGACCTGACCCGGTGGAACATCGCCGGAACCCCGCGGCGCGCCTTCGTGTGGGACTGGGAGCGCCTCGCCTTCGGCGTGCCCGTCGGCTTCGACGCTCTGCACTACGAGCTGAACGAGTGCGTCCAGGACGGCGTACACCCCGGTGTGCACCGCTGGCTGGACACCGGCGCCCGCCTGCTGCGCGACCCGCTGATGACCGGAGCAGGGTTGGTGCCCGGCACCGAGGCCACGGTCATGGCGCTGTACCTGCTCGACCTGGCGACGCGCTACCTGCAGGACCGCCAGGCCGAGGCGGGGGGCAGCCTGGCGGCCGTCGACGACTGGCTGCTTCCGGCACTGTCCGGACTGCGGGACCGCGCCGCCCGCGAGATCGGGGCGGCCGGATGAGCCGCACCGGTCCCCCGGCGCCCGCGCCGCCGAACACGCACCGTCGGCTGCCGCCGCCCCCGAGACGGGCGCCCGCGCACACCCCGCTGTACGCCTGACCCGCCCGCGGTCGCCGGTACCGCGGGATCCGGAGCTTTCACGGAAGGTAGACGATGTCCGACGCCAACACCCCTTGGCTGCCGGTGCCGGATCCGGTCAAGCGCTCGGTCCGCTCGGTGCACACCGCGCTCGGCCAGGCCACCCGGGGCGTCCGCGCACTGCCGACGTTCGTCGTGGCCGGCGCACAGCGGTGCGGCACGACGTCGCTGTTCCGCGCCCTGGTCCAGCACCCGCAGGTCTTCGGCCCGCCCCTGCGCAAAGGGGTGCACTACTTCGACACCGACTACCACCGCGGTTTGGACTGGTACCGGGGGCACTTCCCGCTGCGGGTCCTCGTGCGCGCCGGCAGCGGGCGCCCGCGCATCGAGGTGGGCGAGTCCAGCCCCTACTACGTGTTCCACCCGCTGGCGCCCGAGCGGATCTCCCGCGACCTGCCGGGCGTGAAGGTGGTGGTGATGGTGCGCGACCCGGTGGAGCGCGCCTACTCCGCGCACAGCCACGAGCTGGCGCGCGGCTTCGAGACCGAGCCGTTCGAACGGGCGCTGGAGCTTGAGCCCGAGCGGCTGCGCGGCGAGGAAGAGCGGCTGCGCGCCGACCCCGCCGCGCGCTCCCACTCCCACCAGCACCACGCCTACCTGGCGCGCGGCCGCTACGCAGAGCAGCTGCGCCGGCTGGAGCGCCATGTGGGACGCCACCGGCTGCACGTGGTCGAGAGTGAGGCGTACTTCGACCGCCCCGAGCAGGTCTTCGCCGGGATCGAGGACTTCCTGGGCATCGCCCACTGCGACAGGATCCGGTTCGCCAGGCACAACACGCGCCCGCGGGACCCGATACCCGTGCGGCTGCACGCCCGGCTGGCCGAGCACTTCGCCGGGCACGACCAGGACCTGGCCGACTGGTGGGGACGTGACCCGCAGTGGCGGAGGTGAGCGCCCCCGGCCACGGCCGGGCGGGCCTGCGCCGGGTCGCCCGCGGCGGCGCCCTGAACGTGGCCGGCGCCGCGGCCGGGGCGGTGCTGAACCTGGCCATCGTGGTCGCGGTCGCGCGGGGGTTCTCCGCCGACACGGCCGGGCTGCTGTTCGCGGCCACCTCGGTCTTCCTGCTCGCATCGGCGGTGGCCAACCTGGGCGCGCCCAGCGGACTGGTGTACTTCCTGGCCCGGCTGCGCGCCCGCGGCGCCGAGCACGCCGCTTCGCGGGTGCTGCGCATCGCCCTGGGCCCCGCGGCGGCCGCGTCCCTGGCGGGCACCGCGGCGATGCTCGCGCTCACCGACGACCTCGCTTCGCTCATGGGCGAACCGGACGCCGCAACCTACCTGCGGCTGCTTGCGGCCTTCCTGCCCTGCGCGGTGCTGACCGATGCGGCACTCGCCGCCACCCGCGCGCACCATGTGATGCGGGCGGGGGTGCTGCTGGACAGGGTGGGCCGCCCGCTGGCGCAGCTGGTGCTCATCGCCGCGGTCGCGGCGACCGGCTGGGCGGGACTGCTGACGGTGGCCTGGGCGGGCCCCTACCTTCCGGCGGCCGTCCTGGCCTGGTGGTGGATGCGGCGCATCCTCGCGTCACACCGCGAGCGGGAGGCGCCCCCGATGTCACCGGCGCGGCCGGCCGGCCCGGCGGCGCCCGCAGAGCACGCCGCAGACGAGGTGACGCCCCGCGCGTTCTGGGCGTTCTCGCTCCCCCGCTCCCTCGCGGCGGTCGCCCAGCTGGGCATCCAGCGGCTTGGCATCGTGTTCGTCGCCGCACTGGCCGGCCCGACCGAGGCCGCGGTGTTCGCCGCCGCCTCCCGCTACCCGGTCGCTGGGCAGTTCGCGGCTCAGGCGCTGCAGTACTCCGCCGAACCGCGGCTGGCCGAGCTGCTGGCCGAGGACGACCGCCGCGGAGCCAACACCCTCTTCCGGGCGAGCACCGCCTGGCTGATCTGCCTGACCTGGCCGCTGTTCCTGCCCGCGCTCGTCTACGCCCCCCTGCTGATGGAGATGTTCGGCGGGCGCTACGCCGACGGTGCCGCGGTCCTGGCGGTCGTCTGCCTGGCACAGCTGCTCGCCGCGGCCCTCGGGATGGGCGACCTGGTGCTGGCGATGACCGGGCGCACCCGGCTGAACCTGGCGAACAACCTGCTGGCGCTGGCCTCCAATGTCGTGCTGTGCCTGCTGTTGGTGCCCTCGGCGGGTGGGGGTGGCGCGGCGGCGGCGTTCGCGGGCGCAGTCGCGGTGCGCAAGGCGCTTCCGCTGGTGCAGCTGGGGCGCTCGCACGGGCTGCACCCGTTCGGCGCCAGGTGGGCGCTGGCGGCGGGAAGCTGCCTGGTGTGGTTCGGCGGCGTGCCCCTGCTGTGTGCGGCGGCCCTGGGCACGGGACCTTGGTCGCTGGCGGCGGCGATGGCGGTCGGCTCGGCGGGGCTGATGGCGACCCTGTGGCGCCTGCGCGACCGCCTGGAACTCGACCTCCTGCTGCGCCGGGACGCCCTCCTTGCCGGGGCCGGCTGAACCCGGCCGACACGGCGGCGCGGTCGGCACCGGGCCGAGCCGCGCCGCCATCCGAAAGTCCGTCCGCGCGCGCCCGCGACCTGCGCGACATAACCCTACGAGCAAAAAACTACGCTCAGTTATGCGATGATGACGGTATGCCAACCGCCCCGGTCCTCTTCGTCGCGTCGAGCGGCGGGCACCTCGCCCAGTTGTGGTCACTGCGGCCCTGGTGGTTGCAGCACAGCCGGATCTGGGTCACCTTCCCCACAGCCGAGGCGCTGCGGCTGCTCGACGGCGAGGACGTGCGCCCGGCCTACCACCCCACCACCCGGCACCTCGGCAACCTGCTGCGCAACACGGTGCTCGCGGTGCGCACGCTGGCGCGCACCCGCCCCTCGGCGGTGGTCTCCACCGGCGCCGGGGTCGCCCTGCCGTTCTTCGCCCTGGCGTGGCTGCTGCGCATCCCGACCGTCTACATCGAGGTCTACGACCGCATCGACGTCCCGCCGCTGACCACGCGGCTGTGCCGCCCCTTCACCCGGCTGCACCTCACCCAGTGGGAGGAGCAGCGCGCCTTCCTCCCCGACTCCATAACCGTGGGACCGCTGCTGTGACCGACGAACACCCCGGACCAGAACCCGCCGAACGCCCGACGACCGGCGAGAAAGCCGGCCGGGACGCCGCCGGGGCGGCCGACGCGCGCCCGCTGGTCCTGGTCTCCGTGGGCACCGACCACCACCCCTTCACCCGGCTGATCGACTGGTCGGACTGCTATGCGCTCGACCGTCCCGATGTGCGCGTGCTGGTGCAGCACGGAGCCTCGCAGGCACCGGCGGCGGCGGAGGGCACCGCCTATCTGGACCGCGGTGACCTGGGCTCCGCCATGGGCGAGGCCGCGGCCGTCGTGACCCACGGCGGTCCCGCCACCATCGTCCAGGCGCGCGAGTCCGGGCGCCTGCCGATCGCCGTGGCCCGCGATCCTGAGCTCCGCGAACACGTCGACGACCACCAGCTGCGGTTCGTGGACCGGCTCGACGAGGCGGGTCTCGTGCGCGCCTGCTCCAGCTACCAGCAGTTCTGCGCCACTGTCGACAAGGCGCTGGCCCAGCCCGAGGACTTCCGGCCGCGCGAGCCGCCGGGCGGAACCACCGCTGCCGCCCTCCGCGCGGGCCGCCTGATCGACGTGCTCGCCCGTCCGGTCGCGCCGCACGCCGACCGGTCGCAGCCGCCTCCTCCGCCGGACTCCGAGCTACCGGAGATCACCGCCGTTGTGCCCACGCGCGACCGGCCCGACCTGCTGCGCAGTACCCTGAAGCACATCCGCGGCCAGGACTACCCCGCCACCGTGCACACGATCGTGGTCTTCGACGGCACCGAGCCCGACCGCTCGCTGGCGAGCGCGGACGGACACCGGCCGGTGCGGGTGCTGGCCAACACCGCGGTGCCGGGCCTGGCCGGGGCCCGCAACACCGGCCTACTGGCCGCTCGGACCGAGCTGGTCGCCTTCTGCGACGACGACGACCTCTGGCTGCCGGGGAAGCTGCGGGCGCAGGCCGCGGTGCTGTGCGCCGAGCCCGGCACCGAACTGGTGTGCTGCGGCATCCGCGTCCGCTACGGCGGCGCCGAGTCCGATCGGCTGCTGCGGCGCTCCAGCGTAAGTTTCACCGACCTGCTGCGCTCGCGCCTGACGGAGCTGCACCCGTCGACGTTCCTGCTGCGGCGCAGCGCTCTCGTCGACGGGTGCGGCGGCGTCGACGAGGAGATCCCGGGCGGCTACGGCGAGGACTACGAGCTGCTGCTGCGACTGGCCCGGCGCGCCCCGATCCGCAACGTCGCGGAGCCGCTGGTGCGCGTGCTGTGGCACCGGCGCTCGCACTTCGGCGGCCGGTGGCAGACGATCTCCAACGCACTGCGCTGGCTGCTGGGGGCCTACCCGGAGTTCCGGCTGGTGCCGCGCGGCTATGCCCGGGTGGCCGGCCAGATCGCCTTCGCCGAGGCGGCGGCGGGGCGGCGCGGCGCGGCACTGGAGTGGGCGACCGCGGCGCTGCGCGCCCACTGGGGCGAACCGCGCGCCTATCTTGCGGCGGCCGTCATCTGCGGGGTCTCCCCAGGCGCGGTCCTGCGCACCCTGCACAAGTGCGGTCGAGGAATCTAGCCGGGGCGGGCCGCGACCCGGTCGGCGTCCCCGGCATCCGCCTGGCCGCTCGCCCGCGGATACCGGATGCGGCGCCAGGTCCGGGCATGGCCTCACCTCTCGCCGCGCGCTCCCCGGCCGCGCATGGCGCGTGCCTGGTCGGCGATGCCGATCGCCTCCTCGACGGCCTCGCGCGCCAGGCGGGGGAGGTCGACGTAGCGGTCGCCGGAGGCCTGCAGGTAGCCGCGGGTGGCGTAGCGGTTCTGCAGCACGCGGAAGTCGCAGGATGGCGCGGTGATTCCGTCCCACAGCTTGACGGCGCGGACACGCTCGTAGTCGCGGAGCGTCTCGGGGATGTCGGCATACCACTCCCGCGTGGCCGCCGGGTCGCCCGGGATGGGTACGGTGCCCATCTCGCCGACCATCACAGGCTTGTCCGCGTCGATGCCGTGCTCGGGGCCTTCGTTCTGGAACCACTCGTAGGCAGGGCGCAGCGCCTCTTCGAAGGTTACGACGTGGTTCCAGCTCGGCTGCAGCTCGCAGCCGGTCATGTTGTAGGCCTCCCAACTGATCCAGTCGACGTAGTCGTTGCCCGGCCACAGGCTGGGCAGCCGACCCAGGTTGCCCTTCCAACCGGTGACGTTCCAGACGAAGACGGCGTTGTCGGCACCGTTGGCGCGGTAGACGTCGACGATGTGCCGCCAGGCCCGGACGAACTGCTCGGGAGTGCCGCGGGTGTTGTAGCGCTTGTCGGCGTCAGCCTCGTGGTCGAAGGTGACGAAGAACGGCCGGCCCAGGTCGGCGATGCGCCGCGCCTGGCCGCGCAGCGCGTCGTCGAAGCGGCCCCCGATGATGTCGCCGTAGCTCTGCACCGGGTGGCCGGCGGCGTTGAACCGCCGGGCCTCGATGTTGGCGTGGAGGAACCGCCCCTCCTCGGCCAGGCGGCGCTCCTCGGCAGTGGGCACGCGATGCTGGTCGACGCCGTGCCAGGTGTAGACGATATCCAGCGGGCGGCCGACGGCCTCCTCCAGGGGCCGGACGTCGCCGCGGTAGGGGCTGGCCCCCCACCACACGCCGCAGCTCGGCGCCAGGATCTCGTCGACGGTGCACTCCGCGGAGGGCGGGGCGGACGGCGACGGCGTGGGCGCGGGGCCGGGAGCGGGCTGGGGCCCTGAAAACGCGGCCGCGCCGGGCGCCGCCGTGGCCTGGCCCGAGGACTGCGCGGCCGAGGCGGAGGGCGCGGGCGCGGACTGACCGGCGGAGGGCGCGGCCGAAGGGCGCGGTGGCGCGGAGGTGCCGGGGCGCCCCCCGGAGCCGTCCGCGCCGCCGGCAGGCGCGGTGCGGCCCGGCGCCGCGTGGCCCGTGGCGGAGCCGCCGGGAGCGGGCGATCCGTAGCCGGCGGCGGGCCAGACCGCGTCGAGGCGATGGGCGTACGTGCTCACCACGCCGGTGGGCGCGACCGCCACCACCGCGACCGTCACCGCCAGCGCGGCACCGCCCCACCGGCGGGGCATGCAGAGATTCGGCGCGCGGCGGACGGCGTGTCCGCGGCGGCCGGCACCGTCACCTTCCCTTCGCTCCCCCATACACAGAGAGCTACCATAGAGACACGGATAGATATATGCAGCCGCAATCGCTCGGCGCGCCGCATCCCGGAAAAGTCCGGCATCGCCTCACTGCACGGGCGATCCCTTCGCCCGCCGCGCCGCCTGCGCCTCCGACGGCCCGGCTCAGTAGCCGAACCTCGGCCGGCTCGCACAGGTCAGAGCGGCGACCGCGGCCTGCCCCGCCGGGCTCAGTCCGCTGCGCCATGCGCCGTCGGCGCGCACCCGCACCGCGCCGGTGTAAAAGCGCATCGGGTTGCCCGAGACCGTGTGGGCGCACGACAGCCGCGCCACCCCCTCGGCGTCCACCGGCAGCGCGCCGGTGTGGCCGGCGAACGCCGCCAGCGCGCCGAACTCGCCCGCGGGGTTGGCCACGAAGTCCTCGTAGCGCACGCGGAGCGTCGGGACTCCCAGACGGGTCAGCCGCGCCAGCACCTCGTTCTGCGCCGTCCACTGCACAGCGGCGCGCCCGGGCGTGTACCGGGCCATCTCCTGTTCGGGGCTGGAGGCCGTGGCGTCGGGTCTGGGCACGCGCTTGCTCCAGGCGTGGGCGACCGCGCGGGGATCGCGCAGCACGTGCACCAGGCGCAGCCGTCGCCCGTAGCGGTGGCGCAGGCAGGCGGCCAGCGACGCGTGCTTGCTGGAGTCGACGATCACCCGGCATCCGCTCACGCGCGCGGCGGCGGCGTAGAGGCGGTCGTAGAGGCCTGTGTAGCGCATCAGGGACTCGGCCCTGCGCACCGGAGGGCGGCCGCTCAGCAGGGCGGGCACGAACCTGGTCCGGTCGACCGCGGCCTGGAGTCTGAGCACCTCCGCCGGGTCGAGGCGCTCCCAGCCGCCGAACGCGGCGGCCCCGACGTCCTGCCAGAAGCCGCACTCGGCGAAGGGAGCGCCGCAACCGCAGGCCTCGCCGTCGATCAGCGCCCGGCGCCACATGTGCACCACTTCGCCCAGCGAGCAGACTCCGGGCAACTCGTCCAGCAGCCGCTCGACTAGAGTGGAGCCGGAGCGGCCCATGCCGCCGACGAAGAGCAGTTGGAAATCGGCCACGGGCACACCCTAATACGGTGCGTGTCCGCCTGGAAACTCTCGGCGACAAGGCGTCAATGCCGGTCCGCCCCGCTCCGGACGAGAGTGGCACGTGCACGGGCGGACCGGCCCCGGGGCGGCCTACTCGGCGCGGACGATCATGCCGGCGGCGACGGTGGTGTTGGTGCCCTCTTCGATGAGGACGAAGCCGCCGGTGAGCCGGTTCTCCTTGTACTCGTCGGCGAACAGCGGTTGAGTGGCTCGCATGCTCACCCGGCCGATCTCGTTCAGCGAGAGGTCCTCGGCGTCCTCGTCGCGGTGCAGCGTGTTGACGTCCAGCCGATAGCGGATGTCGCGCACCATGACTTTGGCGTTGCGGGTGGTGTGCTTGATGACCAGCCGGGACCGCGGTGTGAGCTTGCGGCTCTCGGCCATCCAGCAGACCATCGCCTCGATGTCCTGGGAGACCACTGGCTGGTTGTTGGGCCGGCACAGCATGTCGCCGCGCGAGATGTCGATCTCGTCCTCAAGCAGCATCGTCACCGACATGGGCGGGAAGGCCTCGTCCAGCTCGCCGTCGGCGGTGAGGATCTTCGCGATGCGGCTGCTCAGCCCCGACGGCAGATGCATGATCTCGTCGCCGGCCTTGAACACGCCGCCCGCGACCGTCCCGGCGTAGCCGCGGTAGTCGTGCAGCTCGGGGTCGGCGGCGCGCTGCGGCCGGATGACGTACTGCACGGGGAACCGCGCGTCGATCAGGTTGCGGTCGGAGGCGATGTGCACGTGCTCCAGGTGGTGCAGCAGCGACGAGCCGTCGTACCACGGCATGTTGATGGAGCGGTCCACCACGTTGTCGCCGTGCAGCGCCGAGATCGGGATGTAGGTCAGGTCGCTGACGTCGAGCTTGGTGGCGAAGTCCGTGAACTCCTGCTTGATCTCCTCGAACCGCTCCTGGGAGTAGTCGACGAGGTCCATCTTGTTGATGGCGACCACCAAATGGGGCACCTGCAGCAGGGTGGCCAGGAATGCGTGGCGCCGGCTCTGCTCCTGCAGGCCCTTGCGCGCGTCGACCAGGATGACCGCCAGGTCGGAGGTCGACGCCCCGGTCACCATGTTGCGGGTGTACTGGATGTGCCCGGGGGTGTCGGCGATGATGAAGGTCCGCCGCGGCGTCGCGAAGTAGCGGTAGGCGACGTCGATGGTGATGCCCTGCTCGCGCTCGGCGCGCAGGCCGTCGGTGAGCAGAGCCAGGTTGGTCTGCTCCTCGCCGCGGCCGCGGCTGGTGCGCTCCACGGCGTCGAGCTGGTCCTCGAAGATCGACTTCGAGTCGAAAAGGAGGCGGCCGATCAGGGTCGACTTGCCGTCGTCGACCGAGCCGGCCGTGGCGAACCGCAGAATGTCAGTACTCATATGCACGCGTTCCAAGTGGGTGGGGAGAGGGCGCCGGGGCTTAGAAGTAGCCCTCGCGCTTGCGGTCTTCCATGGCCGCCTCGCTCGAGCGGTCGTCGGCGCGGGTCTGGCCGCGCTCGGTTATGCGCGTCGCGGCGATCTCGGCCATGATCTCCTCCAAGCTCGTGGCCGAGGAGCGCACCGCACCGGTGCAGGTCATGTCACCGACCGTGCGGTAGCGGACGGTCGCCTCGAACAGCTCCTCGTCATCGTTGCGGGCGATGTAGGGGCTTTCGGAGAGCAGGATGCCGTCGCGCTCGAAGACGGTGCGCTTGTGCGAGTAGTAGATCGGCGGCAGGTCGAGGTTCTCGCGGGCGATGTAGCCCCACACGTCCAGCTCGGTCCAGTTGGACAGCGGGAACACCCGGATGTGCTCGCCCCGGTTGATGAGCGTGTTGTACACGTTCCACAGCTCGGGGCGCTGCGCCTTGGGGTCCCACTGGCCGAACTCGTCGCGGAAGGAGAACACGCGCTCCTTGGCGCGGGCCTTCTCCTCGTCACGCCTGGCGCCGCCGAACGCGGCGTCGAAGCCGTGCTCGTCCAGAGCCTCCAGCAGCGCTGAAGTCTGCAGCCGGTTGCGGCTGGCCCAGCGGCCGGTGGGCTCGACGACCTTGCCGGCGTCGATCTGCTCCTGCACCGAGGCGACGACGAGCTTGACCCCGGCCTCCGCCAAGCGGCGGTCGCGGAACTCCATCACCTCGGGGAAGTTGTGCCCGGTGTCGACGTGCATCACCGGGAAGGGGATCGCGCCCGGCCAGAAGGCCTTCTCGGCGAGCCGCAGCATGACGATGGAGTCCTTGCCGCCCGAGAAGAGCAGCACCGGCCGCTCGAACTCCGCGGCCACCTCGCGCATGATGTAGATCGCCTCGGCCTCCAGGAAGTCCAGCTGGGAGAGCTGGTACCTGCCGAGCGGTGCCGTACTGGCCTGACTCATAAACCCGCCTTACGCTCCTATGACGCACACGAAGGGTGGCTGCCGTGCACTCAGCCCGCCGCGTGTGGGTCCGCGCCGTCGCGTTCGGCAACGCCGCGGATACTAGCCAACAACATATTCGACAATTCCGGTCGACAGACAAGAATATCCGGGAGCGAGGGGTCGGTCCTGTTGTAGGAAAGTTCGCTTCCGTCGATGCGCGACGTGTGCAGGCCCGCCGCGTGCGCGACCGCCACCGGGGCAGCGCTGTCCCACTCGTACTGACCGCCCGCGTGCACGTAGATGTCGGCGATGCCGAGCAGCACGGCGCAGATCTTGGCGCCGGCCGAGCCCATCGGGACGATCTCGGCGCCCATCTGGTTGGCCAGGCGCTGCACGAAATCCGGCGGGCGGGTGCGGCTGGTGGTGATTCGCAGCCGCTGCGCGGCGGGGCGCTCCTCGGGCAGCCACGGCGGGTCGACGGTCGAGACCGTGCTCCCCTGGGCGGGCAGCGCGACCGCGCCCGCGACGAGCTCGCCGTTCTCCCACAACGCCACGTGCACGGCCCAGTCAGTGCGGCCGGACTCGGAGAACTCCCGAGTGCCGTCGAGCGGGTCGATGATCCACACCCGGCGGGCGCTCAGCCGCGCCTTGTCGTCGATGCCCTCCTCGGAGAGCACCGCGTCGCTGGGACGCAGGCGGCCCAGACTGGAGAAGAGGAACTCGTGCGACGTGCGGTCGCCGAGTGTGCGCAGAACCTCGGGCTCGTCGAACCCCTGCCGGGCCCGGAGCCGGAGCAACTGCTGCCCCGCCTCGGTCGCCAGGTCACGCGCGACTTCATGATCGTTTCGGATGCTGCTCACCGGCCTTAGTACGCTCCCGCTCCGCGGACAACTGCTGACCATGTCTTCCACAGGATCTGGACGTCCAGGGTCAACGACCAGTTTTCCACGTATCGCAGGTCCAGTCGGACGGATTCCTCCCAGGAGAGGTCCGACCGGCCGCTGACCTGCCACAGCCCTGTCATGCCCGGCTTGACCACCAGGCGCCGACGAACGTCGCGGCCGTACCGCGCAACCTCTTCGGGCAGCGGGGGCCGCGGACCCACCAGTGACATGTCTCCCCGCACGACGTTGATCAGCTGCGGGAGCTCGTCCAGCGAACAACGGCGCAACCAGCCGCCGATCGCGGTCACCCGGGGGTCCCGGCGCATCTTAAAGAGTACGCCGTCGTGCTCGTTGGTAGGACGGAGTCCCCGCTTGAGGTCGTCCGCCCCGACCACCATGGTACGGAACTTGTAGACCGTGAACTCGACACCGTCCTTGCCGACTCTCGTCTGGCGGAACAGGGCCGGGCCGCGGTCCGGTGCGCGGATCACCACGGCCAGCCCGAGCAGGAACGGCGCGAGCGCCGCCAGGGCGAGGGCGGCCGCCGTCCGGTCGAACAGGCCCTTGACCACGCGCCTCGCACCGGCCAGTTCCGGGTGCTCCACGTGGAGCAGCGGCAGACCCGCGACGGGGCGGATCGTGGTGCGCGGACCGGCCACCTCCATCAACGCCGGCGCCACCGTCAGGTCGGTACCGCTCTTCTCCAGACGCCAGGACAGCCGACGCAGTTCGACGCCGTCCATCTCCGGGCAGGACAGCACCGCGACGGTGTCGGCTCCGGCCCGCTCGGCGGCCTCGGCCGTGTCGGCGAATCCGCCCAGCACCGGGCAGCCGTCGACCTCGCCGCCGGCCCACGCCTGCCGCGGGGGCAGGCACACGCCGATGACGCGCATCCCGTGGTAGGGCTCGCGGCGAAATTGCCGGACCAGGTCGCGCGCGGACTCCAGGTGGCCCACCGCGACCACGCCGCGCATGCACCGCCCGCGCCCGCGCATCCGGTGCAGCCGCTTGCGCCAGGCGTAGCGCATGGCCAGGCTGGCCGAGACGACCGTGGCCAGCGCCGGAAGTACGTACCCGCGGGCGACGTCGACCTGTGCGGCGCAGAAGCAGACGGCCGCTCCCGCCGTCAGCACTACGCCCGCGCTGAGCACACGGCGGAACTCCTCGGTGCCCTGCCCGACGAACCGGCGCGCATAGCCGCCGGCGACCGCGACCGCCACCATCCACAGACCGGGAAACGCCAGCGAGAACATCAGGTACCAGTGCCCCGCCGGCGCCTCCAGCGGGTCGGCGAAGCGGATCTGCAGCGCGCACGCGCCCGCGAGTGCGCCGGCGCCGGCGTCGATCCACCGGAGCCCGCGGACGTAGGAGCGCATCCAGGCCGGAGCGGCTCGGACGGTCGACGCGCCAGCGGCCTGCGCCGGGACCCGTTCGATTACGACCATGAACCCCCACCTCGGCACGGCCCCCGCTCCCCGCCCGCCTCCCGGGCGGACGCCCGGACCGCTGTCGGGCGCTGCGGGCGGCACGGCATGCGGCCGAAGCCGGTGCGCGGGGACGAGGGGTGCGTAGACGCGATCTGACGCGAGAGATCATAGCCAAACGTAATAACATCGTCGCGTGACGTGACGGATCGTCACCGGAAAAGGCCGCGTCGGCGTACAGGCTTCGGCCTTGCCGGATCGGGACCGCCGCGCAGCGGTGGCGCTGCCGCCCCGCGTGCGCAGGCACGAGCCGAGCGGTTCGGCGCGGTGGGAGCGGAGGCCGGCGGTGCCCGGCGGTGCCGGGGGTCAGGCCGCGGTGTGGTAGATGTTCTGGGCTTTCTCCAGGCCGTCGGTCAGCACGGTCTCGACGGCGTCGGCGGCGCGCTCGACGACGACGCCCAGATCCTTGCGCTCGGTGGAGGAGAAGTCCTTGAGGACATAGGCGGCCGCGTCCATCCGGCCGGGCGGGCGGCCGACGCCCACGCGCACCCGCAGGTATCCCGGGTCGGACAGGGACGCGCTGATCGAGCGCAACCCGTTGTGGCCGCCCGCGCCGCCGCCGCGCTTGAGCCGCAGCGTGCCGAAGGGGACGTCCAGCTCGTCGTGGATCACCAGGACGCGCTCCAGCGGCACCTTGTAGAAGCGGCTGAGCGCCGCGACGGGGCCGCCGGAGAGGTTCATGAAGGAGCGCGGCTTGGCCACGACAGCGGGCACGCCCTGGATGCGGGCCTCGGCGACCTCGGCGCGCGCCTTGTGGGACTTGAACCGCTGCCCGCCGCGCTCGGCCAGGGCATCGGCGACCATGAAGCCGATGTTGTGCCGGTTGCCGGCGTAGGAGGGGCCGGGGTTGCCCAGGCCCACCACCAGCCAGCGCTCGGTCTCGACCGGGGCCACCTCACCGCTCCGCTCCTCAGCCGGCGCGTCCGCGGACGCGCCGGAGGACGGCGGCACGCCGCCGGGCAGGATCCGCCGCAGGAGAGCACGCATAGCCGTCCGCCGTCTGGTTCCGTGTGTCGCCTGCGCCGCGCTCCCCCACGGGTGCGCGGCGCACTGCTGCGGCCGGGGCACCCGCGGTGCGGGCGCTCCCGGCCGAGGTCTCGGACCTACTCCGAGGAGGAGGACTCCTCCGGCGACGACTCGCCGGACTCGCCCTTGGCGGCCGCCTCGACGGCCTCGGCCGCGACGTCGGCCTCCTCGGTCTCCAGCGCCTCGACCTCCGCGTCGCTGCGCTCGGGGGAGATCGTCAGCACGTTGGTCTCGGGGTCGGTCGCCAGCTCGGTGCCCTTGGGCAGCTTCAGGTCGGCCGCCGTGACGTGCACGCCGACCTCCAAGCCCTCGACGTCGAACTCGACGCCCTCGGGGATGTGGGTGGCCTCGGTCTCGACCTCGACGGTGACCAGTTCCTGGTTGAGCACGCCGCCCGGCGCGATCTCACCGGTAAGCGTCACCGAGATCTCGACGTTGACCTTCTCGCCCTTCTTCACCACGATCAGGTCGACGTGCTCGAGGAAGCCCTTGATGGGGTCGCGCTGCACGCTCTTCGGCAGCGCGAGGTTGTCGGAGCCGGAGAGGCCGTCGACACGCAGGAGCACGTTCGGGGTCTTCAGGGCCAGCATCAGCTCATGGCCCGGAAGCGTGATGTGGCGAGGGTCGGTGCCGTGGCCGTAGAGGACGGCCGGCACCTTACCCGCGCGGCGGACGCGCCGTGCGGCGCCCTTGCCGAATTCCGTGCGCGGCTCGGCAGCGATGCGTACCTCGGACACGACAAAACTCCTCGGGATCGTCCCCGCGAACCGCGGGGAACACGACTTTACGTAAAACGGCTCCCGCGTAGACGGCGACGTCCTCAGGGGCCGAGGGGCCGCTGCCTGCCGACGGCGGGAACGGACCCGCGCCGCGTGGAGCACACCCGGAACGGGCGCGAACACTCGCCGACGGCGCCGCACCGGCCGCGGCGGTGCGGCCATGTTCCTGTCCAGCGCCCAACGCGTCCCAGCGGGAGCTGGGGACACCCGATCCAGTCTAATGGCTCTGCCGGGCCCCTCGAACATATACCGACGCCTGCGGACACGCTCACCGCGCACCCGCAGGCGGACCGCGCCGTGCCGCCGGGTCAGCCCTCGAAGAGGCTGGTGACCGAGCCGTCGCTGAAGACCTCGCTGATGGCGCGCGCCAGCAGCGGAGCGATCGACAGCTGCGTGAGCTTCTCGAACCGACGGTCCTTGGGGATCGGCAGCGAGTTGGTGATCACGACCTCGGAAATGCGCGAGTTCTGCAGCCGCTCGGCGGCGGGCCCGGAGAGCACACCGTGGGTCGCCGCCGCGATGACCTCGCGGGCGCCCTGCTCGAACAGGGCGTCGGCGGCCTTCACGATGGTGCCGGCGGTGTCGATCATGTCGTCGACGAGCACGCAGGTCCGGCCGTTCACCTGGCCCACGACCTCGTGCACCTTCACCTGGTTGACCACGTCGGGGTCGCGCCGCTTGTGGATGATCGCCAGCGGCGAGCCCATGCGGTCGGCCCAGCGGTCGGCGGTGCGCACCCGCCCGGAGTCGGGCGAGACGACGGTCGACTCGTCGGCCGAACCGACGCGCGACTGCACGTAGTCGGCCAGCAGCGGCAGCGCGAACAGGTGGTCCACCGGGCCGTCGAAGAAGCCCTGGATCTGGTCGGTGTGCAGGTCGATCGCCATGAGCCGGTCCGCTCCCGCGGTGCGGAAGAGGTCGGTCATCAGCCGGGCTGATATGGGCTCGCGGCCCCGGTGCTTCTTGTCCTGGCGCGCGTAGCCCAGGAACGGTGTCACCACCGTGATGCGCTTGGCCGAAGCCCGCTTCAGAGCGTCGACCATGATCAGCTGCTCCATGATCGACTCGTTGATCGGGTCGGAGTGGCACTGCAGCACGAAGGCGTCGCACCCGCGCACCGACTCCAGGTAGCGCACGAAGATCTCGCCGTTGGCGAAGTCCTGGAACTTCGTCGGCGCGACCTCGATGCCGAGCTGATCGGCCACCTGCTCCGCCAGATCGGGGTGCGTGCGCCCCCCGAACAGCATGAGCTTCTTCTGACCCGCGGCCTTCATGCCGGTCACTTCAGAGATCCCCCACAGACACTGACTCAGTCAACCTTCATCGCGGCGCTCGGCGGACCCCGAAGGCCCGTCCTGCGCCCGTTCGGCCGCCTCGGCGGCGGCCGTTCCCGGGCGCTTGCGCCCTACCCAGCCCTCGATGTTGCGCTGATTGCCGGCCGAAACCGCCAGCGCACCGGGCGGGACGTCTTCGCGGATCACGGTGCCGGCACCGGTGTAGGCGCCGTCGCCCACGTGCACCGGCGCGACGAAGGTGTTGTCGCTGCCGGTGCGGGCGTGGTCGCCGATGGTGGTGCGGTTCTTGGCGACACCGTTGTAATTGACGAACACCGAGGAGGCGCCGATGTTGACGCCCACACCGATGTCGGCGTCGCCGACGTAGGTCAGATGCGGGACCTTGGAGCCCTCGCCGACGGTGGAGTTCTTCACCTCGACGAACGCGCCGATCTTGCCGGCGGGCTCGATCACGGTTCCCGGGCGCAGGTAGGCGTAGGGGCCGATGCTGGTGTTCGCGCCGACCTCGGCGTCGTCGGCGACGACGTGGCGCACCCGGGCCTCGGCGCCAACGCGGGTGTCGCTGAGCCGGCAGCCCGGACCGACGACGGCGCCCTCGTCGACGACGGTGCGGCCCAGCAGCTGGGTCTGGGGCTCCACGACCGCGTCGGCGCCGATCTCGACCTCGGCGTCGACCCAGGTCGAGGCGGGGTCGACGATGGTCACTCCGGCGCGCATGTGCCCGGCCAGCAGCCGGTCGTTGAGCATCCGGCGCGCTTCGGCGAGCTGCACGCGGTCGTTGACGCCCTGGATCTCGGTCCACTCGCGCGCGACGGAGGCGCCGACGCGGTGGCCGTCGCCGCGCAGGATCGCCGCGGCGTCGGTGATGTACTCCTCGCCCTTGGCGTTGTCGGTGGTCAGCCGGCCCACGACCGAGGCGAGGAGGGCGCCGTCGAAGGCGTACATGCCGGAGTTGATCTCGTCGACGGCGCGCTGCTCTTCGGTGGCGTCGGCGTGCTCGACGATCGCGGTGAACTCCCCCGAGGAGTCACGGACGACGCGGCCGTAGCCAGCGGGGTCGGGAACCTCGGCGGAGAGGACGGTGACGGCGTTGCCGGCGGCCTAAGTCGGAGGCCAAGCGGTCTTAGGAAGACAAAACAGGCAGTCAACTCCTTGGCTCACAGAACGACATGGCTACGATCCGACTTCTCAGCTCCTCCACGGCCATGCGCACGGCGTGGCCGGTGCCGTTCTGCTCCTCCTGCACCGCGGTGGAGACCGCCGGGGCGGTGTCCTTGAGGTGCTGGGCGACGCGTTCGCGCGCGTGGCCGACCACCACCACGGTGCGCTCGGGCTCCAGCTCGTCGGCGGCGGCCAGGACATGGCCGAGCATGCTGCGGCCGCAGATCTCGTGCAGGACCTTGGGAAGCCTGGACTTCATACGGGTGCCCTCGCCCGCCGCAAGGACGATGACGGCAGCCGGACGGCTCACGCTCACTGGCGGAGACTCCTCATGTCGCTGGCGGATGCGGATGATCCCCGCGCCGGCGCGGGCGGGGTGTCGCGGACGCGGCGCGACGCGGCTCCCCGCGGTGACCGCGGGGTCGACACGACGTATCCGTTCGGTTGACGGCGCTCGACGGGTACCTGGCAGGCGGAACGCAGACAGGCCAGACCGCGCGGGCCGACATGGGCAGGATACATGTGGCCTTTGGACGGCGCGGTTGCGGCCGCCGGGCCCGCCGCGTGCGCACCGGGGACTCCGGCGGCCCGGAAACGGGAGGCCCGAGCGGCCGTCCGGCGGAAACAGCGGGGAAACAGCCGGGACGGCGGGGCTGTGAAATTCGCGACGCGCCGCGGCCTCGGGCGGCAGGGACGCGGGGAGGGACGACGGCGGGAAGCGCCGATCGCACCGGCCGACCGTGCTCGGAGGCACGGGGGGCCGGTGCCCGCTCGGCTCCCGGGGAAGGATTCGAACCCTCACCTCAAGGCACCAAAAGCCTGTGTCCTGCCTTTAGACCACCCGGGAAGGGGACTCCGCCGCCCGCGGGGCGGCGCGATCCGCATGCTAACGATAGCGGCTCCGCCCGGACGTCGGCACATCCGTCGTGCCCGCACCGGCCGGGCGCGTTTCCCGCCCGCACCGCCCGGCGGCCGACCGCAGGCGGCACCGCTCTGCGCAGCCGGCGCGCTGCGACTTTCGCCGGCACCCTTTCGAACTTACGAGGGCGTAGGTTACGGTTACGTAGGTATAGGTTCCGGCGACCGGCGCAGTCGGTGGCCGGCCAGGAAGACTCCGCGCCGACTTCAGCAGTCAGGCCCGCGAACGAGGTGGACACATGACCGCAGCACCCGAGCTCTCGCCCGACCAGGCGACCAGGCGGAGGCCCGAACCCGAACTCGACCCCGAGGGCCGGGGCAGGGTCGAGCGCTACACCGTCTTCGCATTCGTCTTCATCCCGCTCCTGGCTCTGGTGGCGGCGGTGCCCTTCGCTTGGGGCTGGGGCCTCACGCTGACCGACATCGTCATCGGGGCGGTCTTCTACGTCGTCAGCGGCCTGGGGATCACGGTGGGCTTCCACCGGCACTTCACCCACGGATCGTTCAAGGCCAACCGCGCGCTGCGCATCGCGCTGGCCGTGGCCGGCAGCGTGGCCATCCAGGGCTCGGTGATCAAGTGGGTGGCCGACCACCGCCGCCACCACAAGTACGCCGATGCCGAGGGCGACCCGCACTCGCCGTGGCGCTTCGGCGACGACTGGCGCTCGGTGGCCAAGGGCCTGTACTACGCGCACATGGCCTGGCTCTACCTGGACGAGGAGAAGACCTCGCCCAAGCGCTTCACACCCGACCTGCTCAAGGACGACGACATCCGCCGCGTCGACCGCCTGTTCGGTCCGATCGTGCTGTTCTCGCTGCTGGGCCCGGCACTGATCGGCGGCCTGGTCACGATGTCCTGGTGGGGCGCGCTGACAGCGTTCTTCTGGGCCGGCCTGGTGCGCGTCGCGCTGCTGCACCACGTCACCTGGTCCATCAACTCCATCTGCCACACCATCGGCGAGGAGAACTTCGAGGTCCGCGACCGCTCGCGCAACGTGTGGTGGCTGGCCATCCCGTCCTTCGGGGAGTCCTGGCACAACCTGCACCACGCCGACCCCACGTGCGCCCGCCACGGGGTGCTCAAGGGGCAGATCGACATTTCCGCCCGCGTCATCTGGATTTTTGAGAAACTCGGATGGGCGAGCAAGGTCCGGTGGCCCAACACCCAGCGCCTTGCCGCTAAGCGCGTCGGCGCCGAGAGCTGAAGTGAGTCTCCACCATGGCAACGGTCAGCGGGAGCGAGAAGGGCACACGGTCGCGCCGCAAGCGCATGACCGGCAAGCAGCGCCGGGAGCAACTCCTGGACATCGGGCGCGAGCTCTTCGCCGAGCGCGGCTTCGACGCCACCTCGGTCGAGGAGATCGCGGCGCGGGCCGGGGTGTCCAAGCCGGTCGTCTACGAGCACTTCGGGGGTAAGGAGGGCGTCTACGCGGTCGTCGTCGACCGCGAGATGCAGATCCTGCTGAGCATGGTCGGCGACTCGCTGGCCGCCGACACCCCCCGGGGCAAGATCGAGAACGCGGCGCTGGCGCTGCTGCGCTACGTCGAGGAGTGCAGCCAGGGCTTCCGCATCCTGGCCCGCGACTCCCACGCCGCCTCGGGCACCGGCAGCTTCGCCAGCCTGATCAGCGACATCGCCACGCAGGTCGAGCACATCCTGGCCGAGGAGTTCAGCAGCCGCGGCTACGATCCCAAGCTCGCCCCGATGTACGCGCAGTCGCTGGTGGGGATGGTGGCCCTGACCGGCCAGTGGTGGCTCGAGGTCCGCAAGCCCAAGCGCGAGGTCGTGGCCGCCCACCTGGTGAACCTCGCCTGGAACGGGCTGTCGAACCTGGAGCCCAAGCCGCGCCTGGACCACGTCCAGCACAAGCGCGGCGACGCCTAGCAGCGGCGCCGGGCCGGTCCGCGGGCCTCCGGGCCCGCCGGACCGGCCTGTGCGTGTGCGGGGCCGGACACCGGTCCGTGCACGGGTCCGTGCACCGGCGGCGACTATCTTGATATCAAGAGATATGCTGGCCGCATGCGTGATGAGGTCGACGGTCTGGTCGAAGCGTGGCGCGCCGAGCGCCCCGATCTCGACATCGAGCCCCTCCAGGTACTGAGCCGGGTGTCCCGGCTGGCCAGGCACCTGGACCGTGCGCGGCGCGCGGTCTTCACCGAGCACGACCTGGAGCCCTGGGAGTTCGATGTCCTGGCGGAGCTGCGCCGCTCGGGGCCGCCCTACGAGCTCAGCCCCGGGCGACTGCTGCGGGCCACGCTGGTCACGTCCGGCACCATGACCAACCGCATCGACCGCCTCGCCGACGCCGGCCTGGTCCGCCGCGGCCCCGACCCGGCCGACAAGCGCGGCGTCCTGGTCCGGCTGACCCCCGAGGGGCGGGAACGCGTCGACGGCGCGCTGGCCGCCCTGCTCAGCTACGAGGAGTCCCTGCTGACCGGAGTCTCGCGCAGGGACCGCCAGAGCCTGGCCGCCCTGCTGAGGTCGGTACTGTCCCCCCTCGACGAGTAGCCGCCGCGTCGGCCACTCTTGTGACCCGGCGGCGTCGTCCCCGCTCGCACCGGGACGCCGCACCGGCGCGCCACCGGCCCCCGGAAGCAGGAGCAGGAGACGGAGTCGACGACATGCACAACCGCTGGTGTTCCGCCGCCGCAGCGGCGGCGGCCCTGGTGCTGGCCGGTTCACTTGCGGCCTGCTCGGCCGATGACGGGCAGGAGGAGCCGCGCAAGCACTACTACCTCTCGCTCGGCGACTCGCTGGCCGTGGGGGTGCAGCCGCAGCCCGACGGGACGGCCGAGGAGACCTCCCAGGGTTACACCGACGCCCTGTACCGCACCCTCTACGACCGCGACTCCACACTCGAACACGAGCGCATGGGGTGCGGCGGCGAGGACAGCACCACCTTCGTCAACGGCGGTTTGGAGCACTGCGCCGAGCGCTACGAGGAGGAGTCGCAGCTGGTGCAGGCCGAGCGGTTCCTCAAGGAGCACCGCGACCGCACCGCGCTGGTGACAGTGGGCATCGGGGCCAACAACTTCACCGGCTGCGTCCTGGAGGCCGTGCAGGGGCAGGAGGGGCAGGCGGGGCAGCACGCGCAGTCGGATGAGCCGGGAGGAGCCGACTCGGGATCGGGCGGGGCCGGTGAGGCCGGCGGGTCCGGCGGAAGCGGGGGCGGGCCCGGGCTGTCCGGACTGGGCAGCATCGACCGCGGCTGCGTCGACGACGGCCTGGAGCGCCTCCGCGAGGAACTGCCCGTCATCGCCACCCGTCTGCGCGACGCGGCGGGCCCCGACACCCGGATCGTCGGTATGACCTACTACAACCCCTTCCTGGCCGCGCTGCTCCTGGACGGCGGAGCCGCCGGGGCGCAGAGCGGGGACGGCGGCGGGGACGGCGCAGAGCAGCCCGAGAACGAGACCGTCGAGTACGCCACCGGCGTCTTCGAGGAGATGAACACCGTCATCACCGAGACCTACGAGGACGCCGGAATCGGGGTCGCCGACGTGGCCGGGGCCTTCCACTCCTCCGACTTCGACGTACCCGCCGGCAGCGAGACCGGCATGCCCGCCAACGTGCAGCGGATCTGCGACTACACCTGGATGTGCAACACGACCCGCGGCCCCGACATCCACACCAACCGGGCCGGCGCCGCCGCAATCGCCCGGGCCTTCGCCGCCCGCGTGGAAATCTAGCCGAGCCCGTGCGGCCGGCGGTCCCGGTGCCCGCCGGTTGGTGGCGGTCGCGACGAGGCAGCAAGGGCGGCGGACGGCCGAGCCCACGAGCATCGGTTCCCGTGCCCGCCGGTGGCGGTCGCGACGAGGCAGCAAGGGCGGCGGATGGTCGAGCCCGCGGTCGTCGGTTCGCGTGCTGACTGATTATCCCTTGCGACGAGGCAGCAACGACGGCGGACGACCCAGCCACGACCACCGGATCCGATGCCCCCGGTCACGCACCCGACGAAGCGGCGACGGCAGCGGAAGGCCGAGCCCGCGACCACCGGCAATGGTGCCCGCTGGTGGCGGTCGCGACGAGGCAGCAAGGGCGGCGGACGGCCGAGCCCGCGGTCGTCGGTTCGCGTGCTGACTGATTATCCCTTGCGACGAGGCAGCGAGGGCGACGGGCGGTCAAGCCCGAGCGCATCGGTTCCGGTGCCCGCCGGTTACGCACGTGCCGGGGCAGCGAGGGCGGTGGGCGCAGGGGGCCCGGAATGGCGTGAGGGGTTTCGGCGCGGCTCTTCGCCCGCGCGGGCCGGACCAGAGCACCCCATGCCCGATT
>NZ_BAABIK010000031.1:0-68309 GCF_039542725.1 Streptomonospora halophila
GGCGCCGGCGGGGTCGGCCGGGACGGGACCGCCGTCGGCCGGGCGGGCGCCGGCGCCGGGCGCTCCCCCGCCCTCCGGCCCGGCCCGGCCGTCGGCCTCGTTGCGGCGCCGGTGCACGAGCAGCCCGGTCCAGCTGGCCGCCAGCAGGACCGCCCCCGCGATCAGCAGCACCGTCGCCGTGCCGATCGCGCCGTCGGTCAGGTCCCAGACCATCTCCGGCACGCCGACCGTGACCCCGATGACGCCCATGACCAGGAGCACGGCAGTGCGGTCGAGGAAGTAGTAGGCGATGCACGCCGCCGCAACCAGCAGGGTGGCGGCGTACCCCCATGCGTTCTCGTCGGTCCAGGACAGCAGGGTCTGGCCGGCCGCCAGCGCCAGGCCGGCCCCCAGCCCCAGCCCCAGCCGGCGCTCGGCGGCGGCGCCCAGGGCCGACAGCACCGCCCACACCACGCCCAGCGCCAGCCAGCTTCCTCCCAGCAGGAGGGTGTCGTCGCCGGAGGCGAACTCCTCGACGAGCGTTCCGACCACGCCGACGCTCATCCCCCACACCGCGACCTGGCCCACGGCCGAGGGCAGTGCGGCATAGCCGGCGGCGGCGACGGCCAGCCCGACCAGGGGCGGCAGGTAGGCGGGGTCGCCGTCCTCCGCGACGTCGACCGCCACCGCCACCGCGAAGGCCGCCAGGACGGCGGCCAGCGCCAGGAGCACCCCGGCGATCCGGCGCCGGACGTCGGGCACCCGGTTGCGGCGCCCGAGCATCTCCTGCGGGCCGCCGCTCATGAGCATCGCGCCGCCCGCTGCCGCGGCCGCCAGCACCGCCAGAAGGGTGATGCGGGCGTCGTCGCCCAGTTCCTGCCAGGAGGCGGCCGCCAGCGCGACCGCTCCGGCCAGCACCAGGCCGCCGCCGATGTAGCCGACGATCTCCATCCAGCGCACGCGCCCGGGCGCGGGTTCGGCCGCGGCCAGCGCCATCCGCACCTGGTCGGCCTGCCAGGCCGAGATGACGCCGCGCTCGACCAGACCGCTCAGGGCCGTGTCGCGGGACGGCTTCGACTCGCTCACCTGTGTCCTCCTCCCGCACTCGCAAAGCCGCCGGCGGACTTCGCCGGACGCCTCCATCCCATCGTGCCGGGGCCGGGAGGACCTGAGTACCGGTACTCAACGCGCACGGGGGGCGACCGTGCCGCGGTGGGACACGCGGGGGCGGCGCGGGAGCGCGGGGCCGCCGTCACCGGCCGCCGGGAGCGGCGGCCTCGGAGGTCCGGCCCGGGCGGCGCAGAGGCGCTCCGGCGCGGTGCATGTGGGTCAGCGCCTCGACGTGCGAGCGCACGAAACCGGTCTCGTGGTAGGACAGCCCGATCTCGGCGCAGTAGGCGCGCACGATGGGGCGGGCGCGGCGCAGGTGGGGAGAGGGCATGCTCGGGAAGAGGTGGTGCTCGATCTGGTAGTTGAGCCCGCCAAGGGCGAGGTCGGTGAACACGCCGCCGGTGACGTTGCGGGAGGTCAGCACCTGCTTGCGGAGGAAGTCGGGCTTGTCGCCGCCGGTGAGGGTGGGCATGCCCTTGTGGTTGGGCGCGAAGACGCTGCCCAGGTACACGCCGAACAGGCCCTGGTGGACGGCCAGGAACAGCAGCGCCTTGCCCGGGGAGAGCACGGTGAACAGGGCGCCGAGGTAGAGGGCGAAGTGCGCGGCCAGCAGCGCCGCCTCCAGCCACCGCAGGCGCAGGCGGGGGCGCAGCAGCGAGCGGACGCTCTGCACGTGCAGGTTCAGGCCTTCGAGGGTGAGCAGCGGGTAGAAGAGCACGGCCTGCCACCCGCCGATGATCCGCGCCGGCCCCGACGCGCGCTCGGCCTGGTCGTGCGACCAGACCAGCAGGTCGGGGGCGACGTCGGGGTCGAGGTCCTCGTGGTTGGGGTTGGCGTGGTGCCTGGTGTGCTTGTCCTGCCACCAGCCGTACCCCATGCCGATCCCGAGGTTGCCGACGATCCGCCCGGCCGCCTCGCTGGGGCCGCGCGTGCGGAAGACCTGGCGGTGGGCGAGGTCGTGCGCCGCCAGTGCCACCTGGCCGAAGACGGCGGCGAGGTAGACCGCCACCGCCATCTGCCACCAGGAGTCCCCGATCAGCACAAACGCCGCCCACCCGGCGATGAAGAGGACGGCGAGCGCGCTCAGCCGCACCGCGTAGTACACGGGTCGGCGGCGCATCAGCCCCGCCTGCTCGATCCGCCGCGTCAGTGCCGCGAAGTCGCTGGGGGTGCGGGACGCACCCCTGCGCCCGCCCCCGCGCGGCGCTCCGCGCTCCGCGCTCGATCCTGTCGTGGTCATGCTGGCTCCTCCACGCGTCGATCCGCTGCCGGAACCCTCGCCCGACAGGGCTCAGCGTGGTGCAGGGCTGACCGTCCGCCATCGCGTCGACCGGGGGATACGCCGCGCACCGCGCTCCGCCCGGTTGCGGCGGAGGTCGGAACCGCTGCCGAACCGGTTCCTTCAACCTAGGCGATACCGGAAGCCGCCACGATGGTGCGGGCTTGCTAACCGAAGGTGGAGCCCGCACCACCCCCTGCACTACCACAAAGCGCCCGCCCTCGGGCAACGGGGCGAATGCGCGCCGTCCGGTGACGCGACATCAAGAACCGTACTCGGCGCGGATGCGCTCCGCGAAGTGGGAAAACTCGCATCCGTGCAGGAACGCGGACCGCATCGTGCCCGGGTCGGCGGCGCCGGAGCCGGCGATGTCGAAGGCCGTTCCGTGGTCGACCGAGGTGCGCAGGATCGGCAGCCCCACGGTCACCGAGATCGTACCGTCGAAGTCGAACGTCTTCGCGGCGATGTGCCCCTGGTCGTGGTACTGGGAGAGGACACCGTCGTAGCGGTCCTGCAGGAGCTGGTGGAACACGGAGTCGGCGGGCACCGGGCCGGCAACGTCGGCGCCGGAGCCCCGCACCCGCTCGACGGCGGGGGCGAGGTGGTCGATCTCCTCGGTGCCGAACGCGCCGTTCTCGCCGCCGTGCGGGTTGATGGCGGCCACGGCCAGGCGCGGCTCGTCGTGGCCGAAGACCCGCAGGGCCGTGAGCGCCTCCTCGATCGCGGCGACCTGGTGGTCGGCGCCGACCTGGTCCAGCGCCGTGCGCAGCGACACGTGGCGGGTGGCGAAGAAGATCTTCTTGCCGCGCACCACGAACATGGTGTTCTGCCGGGTGACCCCGGTGAGCGCGCCCAGCATCTCGGTGTGGCCCAGGTGCTCGCTGCCGGCGGCCCAGATGGCCTCCTTGTTGATGGGGCCGGTGACGACGCCCGCCACGCGGCGGTCCATCGCCGCGCGGGTGGCGACCTCGACGGCGCGCACGGCGGCCGCGCCGGCGCGCGCGTCCACCCGCCCCCAGGGCAGCTCGGTCTCGCCCAGCTCGCCGATGTCGAAGCAGTCGAGGACCCCTTCGCGCTCGGCGGGCAGATCCCAGGAGTCCAGCGCGCGGACCTCCACGTCCAGGCCGCACACGGCGGCCGCGCGCCGCAGCACGGCGGGGTCGGCGACCACCACGCCCCGGGCGGAGGCGGTGCCGCCGACCTCGCTGAGCGTGCGCACGGTGATCTCGGGCCCGATCCCCACGGGGTCGCCGACGGTGACGGCGAGGGCCGGACGGCCGGTCGCGGTGTGGGCGGTCTCGGACAATTGGCTTCCCTCCCAGGATGCGCCGGCCGCGGCGGATAGCGCGGCCGGGCTGTTCGGATTCGTCTGCCGCGGCGCCGGAGGTCCCCGGCGCGCGGTCACACCCGCGGCGGTGTGCGCAGCGGGCCGGGGGGATCGGGCGCCTGCGGGGCGTTGGGAGCGTGCGGGGCGTGGTGCTCGGGCACCTCGGCCGGGACCGTGCGCATGCGGGCCTGCACCGCGCGGCGCAGCTCGCCCAGGCACGCGACCAGGGTGGAGTCGTCGCCCACCAGGCCGCCCTTGGTCACCACCGGAACTCCGTCGAGTGCTCCACCGCTGAGCCTGCCGTGCACGGCCAGCGGCACCACCTCTCCGTCCACCTCGAAGGCGCGCACCTCCAACGCGTCGAGGACCGCCGAGGTGACTTCGCCGCCGCTGGTGTAGAGGCCGCTCGGCGCAGCGCCGCCGATCCCCCGCACCGCCTCGGCGACCAGTCCGGCGAGCAGTCCGGGCAAGGCGAGCTTGGCGGCTTCGGGCAGTTCGACGACGTCGCGGGCCGCCCCGGAAGTCCGCAGCACCACGGGTTCGGGGAAGGCGCCCGCGGCGAGGGTGTCGGCGAGCTCGCCGGCGAGCCCCGCGCGGTAGCCGGGCTCGTCGCGGGCCAGGCGGGCGGCGTCGGCCTCGACGAACCGCACGGGGCCGCTGCGGGCGGCCGCGTCGAGCTGGCGACGGGTCAGCTCGGTGGCGCTGCCGACCACGCCCAGCAGGGGACCCGCCGCGGCCGCGCTCCCGCGCAGCCCGAGCGCCTCGGCCAGCAGCGCTCCGGCGGGCCCCGGGTCGACGGCCACCCATACGGTGCCGTGGTCGCGGTGCGCACGGGCGGCGGCCCGGGCGATGTCGGCCAGGTGCTGCTCGGTGAGCGCGTCGCAGAGCACGACGGGTTCCGCGCCCGCCGCCAGTTCCGCGTCGAGCGGCCCCTGCGCGACGCTGCGCAGCGGGACGTGGCGCAGCGGTAGGGCCGTCTGCTCGGCGAGCAGGTCGGCCACGACGCTGGTGCGCATCGGGCTGAGCGGGTCCAGCGCGAGCTCGGTGCGCTCCAGCGGGACGCCGTCGAGCAGCTGGACGCCGTCGACGGTGACCCGCCCGGAGGCCGGGAACGCGGGCGCGAGCAGGGCCCGCACCGGGGTGGGCTCGGCGACCCGCGCGCGCACCCGGCGCCACGCCGCCTCCAGCTCCGCGCCGACGTTGCCCCGCAGGGTGGTGTCGGTGCGCTTGACCACCAGCGCCACCGGCCAGACCGCGTCGATCGCGGCGGCGACCGCTTCGGCGGCCCGGCCCGGTGGCATATGGCGGCTGTCGAGGTTGACCACGACGGCGTCGTAGTCGCGGGCCGCGCGCGGGGCCTGCTCGGGTGTGACCGTGGCCACGCGCATCCCGGCGCGCGCGAACCGGGCGCCGGTGGCGTTGGCGCCGGTGAGGTCGTCGGCGACGACGAGTACCTGGGCCACGGTGGTCTCTCCTATCCCAGAACGAGGGCGGCGATACCCAGCAGCGGGATGCTGGCCAGCCACAGTGTCGTGGTGGCGCCGGTCCACATCTTCATCGCCGGAGCGCCGGAGAGCCCGGTGAAACGGGTGACGACCCAGAAGAAGGAGTCGTTGACGTAGGAGAAGACGAAGGAGCCGGAGCACGCGGAAAGAACGGCGAGCGTGGGATCCACCCCCGCCGACTGCACCAGCGGCGCGCCGAGCGTGGCGGCGGTGATGATGGCGACGGTGCCCGAGCCCTGGGCGATGCGCACGAAGGTGGCGATGAGGAAGGGCATCAGGAACAGCGGGACGGGCCAGGTCGAGACCTCCTCGGCCAGGGCGTCGCCCACGCGGGACTGGCGCAGCACCTCGCCGAAGGCGCCTCCCGCGCCGGTGATGAAGACGATCATGCCGGCGGAGGCGGCCGCGGAGGTGAGCCAGCCCACGACGGTCGTGCGTTCGATGTCGAGGCGCGGCAGCAGGTAGACGGCGATGACCAGGCCGATCAGCAGTGCGACGGCGGGTTCGCCGATGAAGGCGAACACGTCGGCGACACGGCTTCCCTCGGCGGCGGCGCCGCTGACGGTGTTGCCGACGATGAGCAGGAGCGGCAGGAGCAGCGGGATCGCCGCCAGCGCCGGGTGCACCCGCGGCTTGGCGTCGTGGCCGGGTCCGTCGGCGGCCGCATCCGCGGGGCTCCCCGCCGACGCGGAGCCGCCCGGCGCCCCGCCGGAGGCCGCGGCGCCGGCGGCCGCCGGCTCGGGCAGCAGCTCGGGGTCGAGGTGGCGCTCCAGGCGCTGACCCATGATGCGGGCGTAGGCGACAACGACGGGCACCAGGATCACGGCCATCACCAGGCCGGCCACGACGACGGTGCCCAGGTCGGCGCCCAGCAGCCCCACCGCGGCCAGCGGCCCGGGCGTGGGCGGGACCAGGTGGTGGGTGACCGCCAGACCGCCGGCGAGCGCGAGGGAGACGCCCACCAGGGGCTTGCCGTAGCGCCGGGCCAGCGAACGGGCGAGCGGGTGCAGGATGACGAACCCGGAGTCGCAGAAGACCGGGACCGAGACGACCGCGCCGGTGGCGGTCATGGCCACGTCCTCGCGGCCCTTGCCGAAGGCGCGGACGAACATCCGCGCCAGGGCGTCGGCGCCGCCGCTCTCCTCCAGGACCTTACCGATCATGACGCCGAGTGCGATGACGATACCGATCCCGGCGAGGGTGTCGCCGAACCCGGAGGTGATGTAGCCGATCAGGTCGTTGATGGGGACTCCGGCGACCACGCCGGTGACCAGCGCGCCGGCCAGCAGGCCGACGAACGCGTCCAGTCGCGACCACACGATGATCGCGACGACAGCGGCGACGCCGAGGACCAGCGCCGCGAGCAGCTGCACATCCATGTCCGCCCCTTTCGTGGGGTCAATCGGTTGCCGCAGGCGTGATGGGGCCGCCTGCGGTCGCTGCGACGCGGAGCCGGCAGGAGGGGTCCGCGTCGAACGCGCGGGCGTCCTCGTCGCTGATGCCGTCGTCGGTGACGAGGACGTGGGGGCCGGGCACGACCGCCCAGTAGGGGTGCTCGCCGGTGTGGAGCTTGCTGGAGTCGGCGACCACGACGACCTCGCGGGCGCTGCGCATCTGCAGCTCCTTGACCGCCGCCAGTTCGGGGCTGGGGCAGTTGACGCCGCGGCCGGGGAGCAGCCCGTCCGCGCCGATGAAGGCGATGTCGGCGGTGATCCGGTCGAGGACGCCGCGCGCGTAGTCGCCCACGATGGAGCCGCGCCGCCGCCGCACCCGCCCGCCGACGACGATCAGCTCGACGCCTTCCGCGTCGTGCAGGGCGGTCATCGGCCCCAGCCCGCTGGTGACCACGGTGGGACCCGAGCGGGCGGCCAGCCGCTCGGCGATGAAGGTCGTGGTGCTGCCCGCGTCGAGCAGCACCACGTGGTCGTCCTCGACGAGGTCGGCCGCCAACGCCGCGATCCGCCGCTTGGCGGCGGCGTTGCGCTGGCTCTTCTGCGCCCAGGACAGCTCACCGCCCCCGGGCGAGGGCACGGCGCCGCCGTGCGTGCGCACGATCTTGCCGGCCTGCTCCAGCTCGGTCAGGCCGCGACGCACCGTCGACGGGCTGATCCCCAGCGCACGGGCGAGGTCCTCGACCCGGTGGACGCCGTCGACGACCGCGTCCAGGAGCTCCTGATGGCGCACGCGGCACTCCCGATTGCTTGCTCATTTCACGCAGATGAACGGCATAATAATGACTCAAATGAGCATTACAAGCAACAGGTAGACCAGATCGTGACTGAACTGCGCAATTTCACCTGGGACCCGGCGGGGGCGCCGAGCGCACCGGCCCTGTTGGACCAAGCCGCCGAAGGGGCCTCGGGCGTGTTGGCGGGTCCGTCCGGAGGGTGCGCACGCGGGCGCGCCCCGCTCCCGGGCGCGAAACGCCGCTCCTCCGGCGCGGGGCGGTCGGCGCTGCGGCAGGGACCGGTGCCGCTCCCGCGCGGCCGGGGGAAGGGGCCGGGGCGGGTCCCGGCCGACAGGACGGGAACGCGGCGGGAGCGGTGCCGGGGCGCCGCGCAGGAGGACGGCGACCCGGCGAGCACGCCTCAGCCCGCGGGCGGGGCGGCGACGGCGCCCGTGCGGCCGCGGGCGGCCAGGAATTCGGCGGTGCCGGCGTCGGCGGGGAAGAAGGACTCGACGACGAGCTCGGCGAGGGTGACGTCCACGGGTGTGCCGAGTGTGGCCACCGTGCTGAAGAACGAGAGCTCACGGTCGCCGTGGCGCAGGCGCAGCGGCACGACGAAGTCGCCGGGGCCGCCAGGACCGCCCGGGGCGCTCTCGGCCGCGGAGCCGTCGTCGCCGGGATAGGAGCGCAGCTCGGCGTAGAGCTCGCGCAGGTCGGCCGCGTCGGTGACCTCCGCCTGGCGCCGCAGGCGCCCGAGCAGGTGCGCCCGCCACTCGCCCAGGTTGGCGATCCGCGGCGCCATCCCCTCGGGGTGGAGACTGGCCCGCAGCACGTTGACGGGCGGGCTCAGCAGGTGGTCGGCGACGGTCTCGGTGAGCAGGGCGATGCCGGCGTTGGCGTCGAGCAGGTCCCACCGCCGGTCCACGACCACCGCGGGGTAGGGCTCGTGGCCGGTGAGCATCCTGCCCACGGCCGTGCGGACCTCCGCCATCCGCGGGTCGTCCAGTGAGGTCTCCGGGTAGGCGGGCGCGTAGCCGGCGGCGAGCAGCACCCGGTTCCGTTCGCGCAGCTCCAGGTCCAGGTGGTCGCACAGGCGCAGGACGAGGTCGCGGCTGGGCCCCGAGCGCCCGGTCTCGACGAAGCTCAAGTGCCGGGTGGACACCCCGGTCAGGCCGGAGAGCGCGAGCTGGCTGAGGCCGCGCCGCGCGCGCCAGTGCCGCAGCAGGGCGCCGACGGGCTCTGCCGTACGCGCCGACACCATCACCATTGCGCCGCCTCCTCTGGTCGGGCCGAACGCTCCCGCGCCTCGCCTGCCCCGCCACGATGCCCGCATTGTGCGGCCGTGTCCATTACCCGCCGGGTAACGCCCGCGGACGCCGGCCCGCCGCTACCTCGCGCGTAATCGACGGGCGCGGTGTCCCGTGACAGCTTTCTCGGCACCGGCCGGGGCGATCGACGCAGTCTGCGCCCCGCACTCGGACCCGACTATGGAGGACACACCATGCAGGACTTCGACGACCTGGTGAAACGCTACATCGCCGCATGGAACGAGGCCGACCCCACCGCCCGGGCCGACGCGGTCGCCCGACTGTGGACCGAGGACGGCCGCTACACCGACCCGCTGGCCGACGCCTCCGGGCACGAGGCGATCGCCGCGGTCATCGCCCAGGTGCAGGAGCTCTTCCCCGGCCACGTCTTCCGCGCCCTGCCGGAGGTGGACGCCCACCACCACGTCGCCCGGTTCGGCTGGGAGCTCGTACCCGAAGGCGGGGGTGAGCCCGTCGCGGTCGGCTTCGACGTCGCCGAAGCGGCCGACGACGGGCGGATCAGCGCCGTCTACGGCTTTCTCGACAAGGCGCCCGCGATGGGGTGACCGGCGCCCCGGCCGCTCCGGCCCGCAGGGGGCGTTGCCATCCGGGCGGGAGCGGCCGGCGCTCGGCCACGGGGCGTCGGCGGTCCGGCCGCCCCCTCTCGGCCGGGCCGCGCCGCCCGCGTCGCCGAAGCGGCCGGCGACGCGGTGCCGGCGGCGGCCTTCAGGACCGCCGCGCCGCCGAGGGCAGCGCGAAGTGGACGGTCTCGCGGGTGACCTCGCGCTCGTGCACGGTGACCGGCCCCAGCCCGCCGAGCGCGGCGACCACCTCATCGACGAGCCCGGGCGGCGCCGATGCGCCGGCGGTCAGCCCGACCGTTCGCACGCCCGCGAGCCACTCCGGCCGGATCTCGCCCGTGTCGTCGACCAGATGGGCCGGGACGCCGCGGCGCTGGGCAAGCTCCACCAGCCGCACGGAGTTGGAGGAGTTGGCCGAGCCGACCACCAGCACAACGTCGGACTCCCCGGCGATCGCGGCCAGCGCGTCCTGGCGGTTAGTGGTGGCGTAGCAGATGTCCTCGGAGGCGGGCCCGCGCAGCGACGGGAAGCGGGCCCGCAGCGCGTCGACGACCTCGGCGGTCTCGTCGACGGCGAGGGTGGTCTGGGTCAGATAGGCGACCCGCTCGGGGTCGGCGACCTCCAAGGCCGCGACGTCCTCGGGCGCCTCGACCAGGACCGTGCGCGCGGGCGCCTGTCCGAGGGTGCCCTCCACCTCCTCGTGGCCGCCGTGGCCGATGAGCACCACGGTGTCGCCGCGGGACGCGAACCGGCGCGCCTCGGTGTGCACCTTGGTGACGAGCGGGCATGCGGCGTCGACGACGTGCAGACCCCGCTCGGCCGCCTGCCGGTGCACCTGCGGCGAGACGCCGTGCGCGGAGAAGACCACGGCGGCCCCCTCGGGGACCTCGTCGAGCTCGTCGACGAACACGGCCCCGCGCGCTTCGAGCCCGGCCACGACGTGGGAGTTGTGCACGATCTGCTTGCGCACGTAGACGGGTCCGCCGCGCTGCTGGAGCACCTGCTCCACCACCTCGATGGCGCGCTCGACCCCGGCGCAGAAGGACTGGGGAGCGGCGAGCAGGACGGTGCGCGCCGCTCCCGCGACGGCGAGCCAGGCGTCGACGGCCTCGCGGAGGGCACTCTCGCCCGCCTGCCCCGGCACCGTCGCCGCGGTGGGGGCCGCGCCGAACCCGCGCGGCGGGTCGGACCCCGGGACCACGGCGGTGTAGCCGCCGCCGTGGACCGCGCCGGCCGCGCCTTCGCCGCCGCTCGGCGGGGTTACTCCTCCCCCGGCGGCCGGGCGGCGGCTTCCGGGCAGCCGCAGTGCGCCCCGGACCGGGCGGGCGCCGCGGCGGCTCAGTTCGCCGGCGACCAGGTCGGCAGCAGGGCAGGGGACGTCGGGACCGTGCGGGGGGACGAGGCGGTCGGCGACCAGGACCTCGCCCAGGGGCGGGTCCCCGCCGCCGGGCGCCGTGGCCGGTGCTGCAGTCTGAGGGGTCCGGGACATGGCTGTGTGCCTCCTCGGCTCGGCCGTGGTCAGTGGTCGCGGCGGACGGCCAGGCGGGCCAGCTCCGCCAGTTCGGCGGCGGGGGCCGCCGCCGCGGCCGCGGAGCGCAGATGCTCCAGCGCGCTCTCCAGCAGGGCGGCGGTCTCGCGCTCGGCCCAGGAGCGCCCTCCCGCCAGCTCGACCAGCTCGGCGGCGCGGACCAGGTCGGGGCCCTCCAGAGGCCGGCTGCGGGCGAACAGGGCCGCCAACTCGCCCGACTCCGCGGTGCCGGCGGCCAGCGCGGCCACGACGGGCAGCGACTTCTTGCGGTTGCGCAGGTCGGAGTGGACGGGTTTGCCGGTGGTCGCCGGATCGCCCCAGATGCCCAGCAGGTCGTCGGCGATCTGGAAGGCGAGGCCGAGCAGCTCGCCGAAGCGGTGCATCCCTTCGGCCCGCCCCGGCGCGGCTCCGCCGAGGGAGGCACCGAGGCCGCAGGCGCAGCCGAGCAGCGCGCCGGTCTTGGCCTCGGCCATCGCGCGGCATTCCGCGGGGGCGATGTCGGCGCGCCGCTCGAAGTCCATGTCGGCGCTCTGGCCGGCGATGAGCCGCTGGACCGTGCTGTTGAGCCGCCGCACCGTGTCGCTGCCGGCGGGGTCGCCGCCCGCGGCCAGGGTGTCGAACGCCAGCGACAGCAGCGCATCACCGGCGAGGACGGCGCCGCCGGTCCCGAAGACGCGCCAGGCGGTGGCCCGATGCCTGCGGGTGGCGTCGCCGTCCATGACGTCGTCGTGCAGGAGCGAAAAGTTGTGCACCAGCTCGACGGCCACCGCCGCCGGGACCGCGCCCTCCCCGGAGCCCCCGGCCGCCCGGGCGCTGAGCAGCGCCAGCGCGGCGCGGAACAGCTTGCCGCCCGCACCGCCCACCGGGTTGCCGTGCTCGTCGCACCAGCCGAAGTGGTACTCGGCGATCGCTCGCGGCGCGGAAGGAAGGGTCGCGACCGCCGCCCGCAGTGCGGGGTCGACGACGTCGCGGACGCCGGCGAGCACATCGGCGGCCGGTCGGCCGCCCGTCGTCTCCTCGATTGCCACCATGGTCGCAAGTCCCTTCTGTGCGTAGCGCCGATCGGGTCAGCGTCCGGTCTCGACGTGCTCCAGAATCCCGAGGGCGTCGGGGACCGGCACGGCGGCCGAGTAGTAGGTGCTGACCAGGTAGGACATCAGGGCCTTGTCGTCGATGCCCATGAACCGCATCGACAGCCCGGGCTCGTACTCGTCGGGCAGGCCGATGTGGTGGAGGCCGACGACGCCCTGGTCGTCCTCGCCGGTGCGCATCGCGAGGACGGAGGTCGTCCCCGCGCCCGTGACGGGGATCTTGTCGCAGGGCAGGATCGGGATCCCGCGCCAGCCGGCGACCGCGTGGCCCTGGTGTTCGACGGTGTCGGGGTAGACGCCGCGGCGGCTGCACTCGCGGCCGAACGCGGCGATCGCGCGGGGGTGCGCCAGGATGACGCGGGTCTTGCGCCGCCGGGAGACGAGGTCGTCGAGGTCGTCGGGGGTGGGCGGACCGCTGCGCGTGGGAATCCGCTGCCGCAGATCCGCATTGTGCAGCAACCCGAAATCGCGGTTGTTCACCATCTCGTGCTCCTGGCGCTCCCGCAGCGCCTCCACCGTCAACCGCAGCTGCTCCTCCAACTGGTTCATCGGCTGGTTGTACAGATCCGCCACCCGCGTATGAACCCGCAGCACCGTCTGCGCCACACTCAGCTCGTACTCCCGCGGCGCCGCCTCATAATCCACGAACGTCCCCGGCAGCGACGGCTCACCCGCATGCCCCGACGCCACCGCGATGTCGGCTTCGCCGTACTTGTTGGCGGGACGGAAGGCGCGCCCGCGCGCCTGCTCGATGTGCGTGCGCAGCGCGGCGGAGGCGTCTGCGGTCTGCAGGAAGCGCTCGCGGCTCAGTGCGAGCACGGTGCAGGCGGTCCTGGCCCTGACGGTCTCGCCCCAGGTGCCGGGCGCGGCCTCCAGCGCGGCGCCGCCGAAGTGGTCCCCGTCGGCCAGCTGGTCCACCACCGCGTCGTCGCCGTAGTCGCCGGTGCGCAGCACCGCGGCCTTTCCGTGCGCCATCAGGTACACGTGGTCGACGGGGTCGCCGGCGGCGGCGACGACGTCGCCGGGACCGTACTCGCGCTGCTCGAAGCGGTCGGCGAGCGCCTCCAGGACGCCCTGGTCGCCGAAGCCGCGCAGCGCGGGCAGCTCGGCGAGCTCGGGCGGCAGCACCCGGACGTCGGCGCCGGTCGAGACGAAACTGACCCGCCCGTCGCCGACAGTGCAGGTCAGTCGGCGGTTCACCCGGTAGGCGCCGCCGTCGACCTGCACCCAGGGCAGGGACCGCAGCAGCCAGCGGGAGGTGATCCCCTGCATCTGCGGGGGAGTCTTGGTCGTCGTCGCGAGGTTGCGCGCCGCCGCGGTACCGAGGCTCCGCTGCTCGGGCCGCTCGTTCTCGACGCTTGGGTCCGTCATCGGGTGCACCACCTGACTCGGTTCGTGTTTCTCGGGTTCGTGCCGGGGCCGCGGGGGTCGCGGTCCGTCCGGCGGTCGCGGCCGGGCCGCCACCGGGCGGGGTCGCCGTCGGCGCTCCACCCGGCGCCGGCGGGTCCGTGCGGGCGGAAGGGGGCGGGGAGCCTCGATGCGGTCGGCGCCCGTGCGGCCGGATCGGGGCTGCGGGGGGTGCCGCACGGGCGGGTCCGCGGGGCGGGAGCCTCAGTCCTCGCGTCCGACCTCGACGTTCTCCAGAATCCCGAGGGCGTCGGGGACCAGCACGGCGGCCGAGTAGTAGGTGCTGACCAGGTAGGACATCAGGGCCTTGTCGTCGATGCCCATGAACCGCACCGACAGCCCCGGCTGGTACTCGTCGGGCAGACCGGTCTGGTGGAGGCCGATGACGCCCTGCTTCTCCTGGCCGGTGCGCATGAGCATGATCGAGGTGCTGCGGGTGTCGCTCACCGGGATCTTGTTGCAGGGGAACATGGGCACGCCACGCCAGGCGGGCACGCGGTGCCCCTCGATGTCGGCGCTTTGGGGATAGACGCCGCGGCGGCTGCACTCGCGGCCGAACGCGGCGATCGCGCGGGGGTGGGCGAGCAGGAAGTCCGGCTGCTTCCACACCGTGGCCAGCAGCTCGTCGAGGTCGTCGGGGGTGGGCGGACCGCTGCGCGTGGGAATCCGCTGCCGCAGATCCGCATTGTGCAGCAACCCGAAATCGCGGTTGTTCACCATCTCGTGCTCCTGGCGCTCCCGCAGCGCCTCCACCGTCAACCGCAGCTGCTCCTCCAACTGGTTCATCGGCTGGTTGTACAGATCCGCCACCCGCGTATGAACCCGCAGCACCGTCTGCGCCACACTCAGCTCGTACTCCCGCGGCGCCGCCTCATAATCCACGAACGTCCCCGGCAGCGACGGCTCACCCGCATGCCCCGACGCCACCGCGATCGCCGCCTCGCCGCCGGGGTCCGCCTGGGGCACGTCCCGGGAGCCGATCTCCGCCAGATGCGCACGCAGCGCCTCGGAGCGCCCGGCGACCTCCTCGAACTCCGACCGCCGCAGGGTGAGCACGGTGCAGGGGGTTAGCGCCTTGGCCGTGGCGTCCCAGGTGCCCTGGTCCTCGACCAGGGCGGCCGCACCGAAGTGGTCGCCGTCGATCATGGTCCCCAGGACCGCATCGTCGCCGTACTCGCCGCTGCCCAGTCGGCTCACCTTGCCGTGGGCGATCAGGCACACCCGGTCGGCCGGGGAGCCGCGCTCGACGATGACGTCGCCGGGCGCGTATTCCTCCTGGGTGAAGCGCTCGGCCAGCGCCTCCAGCGCGGCTTCGTCGCCGAAGTCGCGCAGCAGCGACAGCTCGCACAGCTCGTGCGGGATCACCCGCACGTCGGCGCCGGTCGAGACGAAGCTGACCCGCCCGTCGCCGACGGTGTAGGTGAGCCGGCGGTTCACGCGGTAGGAGCCGCCGGCGGCCTCGATCCAGGGAAGCAGGCGCAGCAGCCAGCGGGAGGTGATCCCCTGCATCTGCGGGGGAGTCTTGGTCGTCGTCGCGAGGTTCCGCGCGGCCTCGGTTCCCAGGCTCAGCCGCTGCTGCCCGTTATCCACACCGGACTCGGTCATGGAGTTTCCACCCAATCCTTGCTGAGGGTTGATTCTGTGCCGATTGTTCGTCGACCGGCGATCCCGGCACACGGAATCCGACCGGCGCCCGGATCAACGGTGGACGTTCGTTATCCGAGCACCATTCGTGCGCGGATGTCGGGGAAATCCGATCTCGCCTTCCACGGGGATGCTCGGACCGTCGTCCGCCGCGGGGGACGGGAGACGCACCGGAGAACTCCGCTTCGCACGCCGCTTTGTCGGGACCGGCTTCTTCGGCGGTCACGTTCGGTGTCCGGTCGATCGCACACCTGGTCGGCACCTCACGTACCCGGCGATCCTGCGCGCATGCGCCTCGAACACCGACTTCCACCACGGACGCCTATCGCGCGCTCATAGACCCCGAATTCGGTTCGCACGGAACAGCGGCGGCGATTACCGCGCCGAACCCCTTACCTGCGACCAAGCAAGGCGCCACCGCGTTCAGGACCGCGCGTATCCCGGTACGAAGAAATCCGCCGGAATAGCGGAACAGGCCCCGGAGGACCGAATCCGGGCATTCGGTAACCATAATGAAGGCATGCCTGCAACCGGGCTCGCGGGCCGCGGTTCGCCTCACCATAGAGGATAAATCAGACCAAGCAATAAAAGCAGTCCGGATACACCGAACTGCTCATACCGACTCGATCTCCATTTTCCGCCTGGGGTGCGGCCGGCGGGCCGGCGCAGCGGGTGCCCGCTGCGCCGGCCCGCCGGGCCCATCAGCCGCCCGCCGCGGCGGGCTCGTGCTCCTGGCGCAGGATGCCGCGCACCGCCGCCTCGACGGCCCCGGCGTCGATCCCGGCCTCGCGCCGCTGCTCCTCGGGTGTGGCCGAGCCCGGCATCCCCGTCACCGCGAGCTTCATCGTGCGCGGCGTGGAACGGGTGTCGGCGAACACGTCCAGCACGGCGTCCCCCAGCCCGCCTTCGGGCCAGTGGTCCTCGACCGTGACGATGCGCCCCGTCTCCTCGGCCGCGGTGCGCAGCGTCGGGGCGTCCACCGGCTTGATCGAATAGGCGTCGATCACGCGCACGCCGATCCCCTCGCCGGCGAGCGCATCGGCCGCGGCCAGCGCCTCGTACACCGTCGCGCCGGCGGCCACGACCGTCACCCGGTCGTCGGCCGAGGAGCGCAGCACCTTGCTGCCGCCGATCTCGAAGCCCTCGTCGGGCCCGTAGAGCACCGGCGTCTTGCCGCGCAGCGTCCGCAGGTAGCTCACCCCGTCGTGCTCGGCCATCCCGGCGGTCAGGCGCGCGGCGGAGTTGGCGTCGCAGGGGTGCAGCACCACGCTGTTGTGCACGGCGCGCAGGGCCGCGATGTCCTCCAGCCCCATCTGGGAGGGGCCGTCCTCCCCGATGGACACACCGGCGTGTGACCCGACGAGGTTGATGTCCGCGCGGCTGACCGCCGCCATCCGGACGAAGTCGTAGGCGCGGGTGAGGAAGGCCGCGAAGGTCGCCGCGTAGGGCGTCCACCCGCGTACCTGCAGCCCCACCGCCGCGGCGATCATCTGCTGCTCGGCGATGTAGAACTCGAAGAAGCGGTCCGGGAGCTGCTCGGCGAAGAACTTGGCGCGCGTGGAGTCGGCGACCTCGCCGTCCAGCACGACCGTGTCGGGGCGCGCGGTGCCGAGCGCCGCCACCGCCCGCCCGAAGGCGTCGCGGGTGGCCTCCTCATCGCCCACGGCGTAGGTCGGCAGGTCCACCCGGGAACCGCCGGGACGCTGGCGCACTCCCCCGCTGTCGGGCAGCGCCACGTCGATGCGCAGGTCGCGCCGCCCGCCCAGCTCGGAGATCGCCTGCTCGGCGTCGCTCAGCGGCTTGCCGTGCGCGCCCTCCTGGTCGGCGACGGCGCTGACGCCGGCCCCCTTGACGGTGCGGGCGATGATCGCGGTGGGGCGCTCGGCCTCCTCGCGCGCCCGGCGGTAGGCCGAGTCGATCTCGTCGACGTCGTGCCCGTCGATCTCGACCGTGTGCCAGCCGAACGCCTCCACGCGGCGGCGGTAGGCGTCCAGGTCCCAGCCGAGCCGGGTCGGGCCGCGCTGCCCCAGCCGGTTGATGTCCAAGACAGCGGTCAGGTTGGCCAGGCCCGCCTGTCCGGCGTACTCCATGGCCTCCCACACCGAGCCCTCGGCGAGCTCGCTGTCGCCGCAGAGGACCCAGACGCGGTACGGGAGGCGGTCCAGGCTCGCGCCCGCCAGGGCCACGCCCGCTCCGATCGGCAGGCCCTGCCCGAGGGACCCGGTGGCCACGTCGACCCACGGCAGCCGCGGCGTGGGGTGGCCCTCAAGCGGGCTGCCCAGCTTGCGGTAGCGCAGCAGCTCCTCGTCGGAGATCGCGCCGCAGGCCTTGTACAGGGCGTACAGCAGCGGCGACGCGTGCCCCTTGGAGAAGATCAGGTGGTCGTTGCCCGAATGGGCGGGCTCGTCGAAGTCGTAGCGGAGATGGTCCGAGGCGAGCACGGCCATGAGGTCCGCCGCCGACATCGACGAGGTCGGGTGCCCCGAACCCGCGGCGTCGGCGGCGCGGACCGCGTCGACGCGCAGCTGCTGTCCCAGCTCCTTGAGCCGTTGCCGGTCGGTCATCGTGTTCTTCCTCCTCATATGGCATAGCGCCGCGGAACGGCAGCCCGGGCCCGCTACCCGCCAAAGGGCCGCGCATGCGCCGGCGGCGGTTCACCGGGCGCGGGCGCCCGCCGGTCGTGCAGCCCCTGCACGGTGGCCCCGGCCAGGTAGTCGACGACGTCGGCGGCGCTGGACCGGCGGGCGTGGGCGGCGCGCTGGCGTGCGGCGCCGCCGCCGCGCGTGCGCAGCTCGGCCAGCGCCTCCAGCGCGTACCCGAGGTCGCCGGAGCGGGCGAGGTAGGGCCGCAGGTGCTCGACGGCCCCGGCGAGGACGGAGTGGACCGGACGCAGCCGGCCGCCGCCCAGGGGATCGGGGCAGCTGCCCTCCAGCCCGTCGCGCGCGGCGCGCCACAGGTCGCCGCGCAGCACCGCCGGGTCGCGCCGCGCGGGCGTCCGGCCGGCGGCGGCGTCGTCCAGCGCGGCGCTGACCAGGGCGCGCACCAGGACCGCGAGCAGGGCCGACTCCTCGGGGGTGGAGGGAACGTCGCACACCCGGATCTCGACCGTCGGGTTGTAATCGGAGAGCCGGATGTCCCAGTAGACCATCCGGCGGTCCAGCGCGGCGCCCGACTCCAGCAGCGCCGCGACGCAGGTCTCGTAGTGCTCGGCCGACTCCATGGGGGGCGGCGGCCCCCCGGTGGGCCAGCGCGACCAGCGGGGCTGGCGCCAGCTGGCGTAGCCGGTGTCGGCTCCCTCGCAGACCGGGGAGTTGGCGCTCAGCGCCAGCAGGACCGGCAACCACGGCCGCAGGCGGTTGCTGGCCGCCACCCCGCTGTCGCGGTCGGGAACGCCCACGTGCACATGGCAGCCGCAGTTGGTGCCCGCCGCTGCGGCCACGGCGCCGAAGCGCTCGGCGATGCGCCGGTAGCGCGATCCCGGGTTGAGCCGCTGGGGGCCGCTCTCGGCCATGATCGGCACGCCCGCGGCCACCACCCGCACGCCCTGGCCGGCGGCGGCTTCGGCCAGCCGCCGGCGCGCGGCGCGCAGTCCGCCGAGCAGCTCGTCAACCCGGGTGCAGACCGGGCCGGCCGACTCGACCTGGCTCCGGGTGAACTCGCCGAGCAGCGCGCTCGCCCCCGGTGCGGCGGAGTCCAAGACCTCGACACTGCGCGGGGCGAGCGCCCCCGACGCGTCGACCAGGAAGAACTCCTCTTCGACACCCATCGTGGGCACGCCGGCGCCTCCGCGCCGGAGCGACCGGGAGACGACCATGGATCACCGCCCTCCGCGATTGCGCCCCCGGCCGCCGGCGGCACCGCGCGGGGACAGGCGTCCGTCCTCGGTGGTCGGCTCGCCGGGAACCCGAGACTGGTTGCGATGGTGGGGCGGCGCCGCCCGGGGCCGCTGCCCGCGGGACGGCGCGGCGGCGGCCGCGCGGCGCGCCCCGAAGGCGGACCGCTCGGTGTCCGCCTACCCCGCCGGTGCGGACGGTAACCGCTGACTTGCCCGGATACCGCCCACTGCAGGACGCGGGCCGGCCGGTTCGCGGCGCACGGTCCGCCCGCGCGGTGCCCGTCCTCTCCTTCGGGGCGGTCGGGGGACGGTTTCCGCAGGCGGCCAGGGGGGTAGCCGGGGGCGTGACGCTCCACGACGGCGTGGCGGAGGTGGTCCGCATGCAGGTCTTTCGCGACCGCGACGACGGCGGGCGGCGGCTGGCCGACCGTCTCCTCGCACTGCGGCTGCGCGATCCCGTAGTGCTGACGCTGCCCCGCGGCGGCGTGCCCGTGGGCCGCGTGGTCGCCGAGCGGCTGGGCGCCCCGCTGGACGTGACCGTCGTACGCAAGATCACCAGCCCCGACTTCCCGGAGACCGCGGTGGGCGCCGTCACGGCCGAAGGCGCGCCGATCATCAACGACCGGCTCAAGCGCATGGTCCACCCCGATCCCGACGTACTGGCGGACAGCATCGAGAAGGAGCGCGCCGAGGCCAGGCGCAGGGTCGAGGCCTACCGCGGCGCGCGCCCCGCACCGCGGGTCGCCGGGCGCGACGTGGTGGTCGTCGACGACGGCCTCGCCACGGGCATGAGCGCCCGGGCGGCGCTGTCGGCGCTGCGCGAGCAGGGGCCGGCGTCGCTGACACTGGCGGTACCGGTGTGCTCCCCCGAGGCCGCCGACGCCCTGGGGGACGTGTGCGACCGCGTGGTGTGCGTGCTGTGCCCGCCGCGGTTCCAGGCGGTCAGCCTGTGGTACGAGAGCTTCCCGCAGGTCGACGACGCCGAGGTCCAGCGCATGCTGGCCGGCGCCGGGGCCTGAGCCCCGGTGCCTCTACGATGTCGCCATGCCGGCGCATCTCGAACTCCAGGACTACGTTTCCGCGATCACGCGAAGCGGCGAAGTGTTCCGCGGCGCGGCCGAGCGCGCCGGCCCTGCGGCGCGCGTGCCGACGTGCCCGGACTGGACGGTCGCCGAACTTGTCGCCCACCAGGGCATGGTGCACCGGTGGGCCGCCGCCGTCCTCCGCGGGGACGGCGACCACGACACCGAGCGCTCCCACGCCGAGGGAGCGGCGGCGCCGGACCCCTTGGCCTGGTTCTCCGCCGGTCTCGCCGACCTGGTCGAGACGCTGCGCGCGGCCCCGGACGACGCGGAGGCCCCGGTGTTCTTGAAGAACGCGCCGCGGCCGCGGCTGTTCTGGGCTCGCAGGCAGGCGCACGAGACCGCGGTGCACAGCGTCGACGCGCTCTCCGCGGCTCTGGGCGCGCCGCCGCCGACCGCCGACGCGCCGGTCACGCCGGCCCTGGCGGCGGACGGGATCGACGAGCTGCTCTGCGGCTTTCTGCCGCGGCGGAAGAGCAGGCTGCGGTCTGCCCAGCCCCGCACCCTCCTGGTGCGGTGCGACGACACCGGCCACTCCTGGTCGCTGCGCATCAGTGAGGAGCCCGTCGTCGCGGTAGCCGGCGCCCCGGCCGCAGCGGGACCCCCCGACGCGGTGTTCAGCGGCACGGCGGTGCAGCTCTACCTCGCCCTGTGGAACCGCGGCCGCGAGGTCGCGGTCGACGGCCTCCCGGAGCTCGTCGAGCAGTGGCGCGCGCAGGCGCGCGTCGAATGGGGGTGAGCCCCGCGCACCGCCGCACCGAGCGGCGCGCGGGGCGCGGGACGCGATCGGCAAAGGGATCTTGAATCGATTTTATCGAATCCCTTCCCGACTTCTCCCGACCGTGTTATGTTCGTTCGCCCAGAGGCAATTGAAAGCGCTTTCAACTGTAAACGGAGCGGCCAGGATTCCCGTGGCCGGGGAGGTTTCGCCGAACGCCCTCGCACCACCACCCGCTTCGAGACCGCACCCGGGAAATCCGGACCGACGACCGATCAAGCCCCATCCCCCACCGATCCCCAGCGCCGGTCCGCGGCAGGCGGAGCCCGCCTCCGTGCTTTTCCGTGCGGCGGCGCTCGGGGAGCGAGGAGCACTCGGATGACAGACGGAATCCCCCCGACCCGCGGCCGGGGCAGAACCCGGCTGCACGCGGCCGCCGCGGCGGCGGCCGCGTGGGCCATGGGCGCGGCCCTCCTGGCGGCCCCGCCGGCGAGCGCGGCGGCCGGCTGCAGCGTCGACTACACCGTCAACCAGTGGAACAACGGCTTCACGGCCCAGGTGGCGATCACCAACCTCGGCGACCCGATCGACGGCTGGACGCTGGAATGGGAGTTCGCCGACGGCCAGGCCGTCACCGGGTCCTGGAACGGCGAGGCCACCCAGTCGGGGTCGAGTGTGCGCGTGGACAACGCCGCATACAACGCAGCGATCGCCACCGGCGGCACCGTCGAGTTCGGCTTCCAGGCCACCCACAGCGGAACCAACGACGCTCCCCGGGCCTTCACCCTCAACGGCACGGTCTGCGACGGCTCCACCGGCGGCGGGGACGACGGCGGCGGAGATGACGGCGACGACGACGCCTCGGGCCGCCAGGTCGAGGCCCTCGACCGCGGTCCGGTCAGTGTGCGCAGCGGCGACGGCAACCTGGTGAGCTGGCGGATGCTGGCGACCGACCCCGGCGGCGTCGCCTTCAACGTCTACCGCGGCGGCACCCGGGTGAACTCCGAGCCCCTCACCGGCGCGACCTCCTACCTGGACTCCCCGGCCCCCTCCGGCGCGGAGTACACCGTACGGCCCGTCGTCGACGGCCGGGAGCAGGAGGCCTCGCGCTCGGCTCTGCGGTTCGGCCGGGGCTATCTGGACGTCCCGCTGCAGCGGCCCGCGGGCGGCAGCACCCCCGACGGCTCCTACAGCTACTCGGCCAACGACGCCAGTGTCGGCGACCTCGACGGCGACGGCGCCTACGAGATCGTGCTCAAGTGGCAGCCCGACAATGCCAAGGACAACTCCCAGTCCGGCTACACGGGCAACACAATCGTCGACGCCTACGAACTCGACGGCACCCGCCTGTGGCGCATCGACCTGGGCCGCAACATCCGCGCCGGCGCCCACTACACCCAGTTCGCGGTCTACGACCTGGACGGCGACGGCGCGGCCGAGGTCGCCATGAAGACCGCCGACGGCACCGTCGACGGCCGGGGCGAGGCCATCGGCGACGCGGACGCCGACCACCGCAACAGCGGCGGCTACATCCTCTCGGGGCCGGAGTACCTCACGGTCTTCGAGGGCGCCGATGGCGCCGAACTGAGCACCGTCGACTACCTCCCCCCGCGCGGCAACGTGGCGGACTGGGGCGACGACTACGGCAACCGGGTCGACCGGTTCCTGGCCGGAGTGGCCTACCTCGACGGCGAGCGGCCGAGCCTGATCATGGCGCGCGGCTACTACACCCGCTCGGTGATCGTCGCCTGGGACTGGCGCGACGGCAGGCTCACCGAGCGCTGGACCTTCGACAGCGACGAAGCCGGCTCCGCCTGGGCGGGCCAGGGCAACCACCAGCTGAGCATCGCCGACGCCGACGGCGACGGCCGCGACGAGGTGGTCTACGGCGCGATGGCCGTGGACGACGACGGCAGCGGCCTGTGGAACACCGGCTACGGCCACGGCGACGCCCTGCACGTGGGCGACTTCCTGCCCGAGCGCGGCGGACTGGAGGTGTTCGACATCCAGGAGCGCACCGGAGGCGAGGCGGGCGCCCACCTGAACGACGCCGCGACCGGCGAGACCCTGTGGCGCAAACCCACGGCCGACGGCCAGGAGGGCCCCGGACGCGGCGTGGCCGCCGACGTGTGGGCCGGCAACCCCGGCGCGGAGTTCTGGGCGACCGGCGGCGGGATCAGCGGCCTGTTCGACGGCCGGGGGAACAACGTCGGCCGCACGCCGTCCTCGGCGAACTTCGCGGCCTGGTGGGACGGCGATCCGGTGCGCGAACTGCTCGACGGCACGCACATCGACTCCTACGGCCCCGACGGCGACGAGCGCCTGCTGACCGGCGAGAACGTGGCCTCCAACAACGGGACGAAGGCCACTCCGGCGCTGAGCGGCGACATCCTCGGTGACTGGCGCGAGGAGGTGGTCTGGCGCACCGAGGACAGCAGCGCCCTGCGCATCTACTCCACGCCGCACCCGACGAACGTCCGGATGCCCACGCTGATGCACGACACCCAGTACCGGGTGGCCGTGGCCTGGCAGAACACCGCCTACAACCAGCCGCCGCACCCGAGCTTCTTCCTCGGCGACGGCATGGACGCGGCTCCCCTGCCCGACGTCCACACCCCCTGACCCGCCCTTCGCGGAAGCGCGCGGCCCGCCGGCACCGGTGCCGGCGGGCCGCGCCGCGCTCGTGCCCGGCGGAAGGCCGAAAGCCGTGCCTCGGCAAAGGCGGCCGCGGCAAGGCGAGGGGCCGGTCGGCGCGCGAGGGACCGGCCGTAGGGCGGAACGGGCAGCGGCGGCGGAGGCCTCAGGCCTCTCAGGTCCGCAGGGCGCCCAGGTGCTCCACGAGGCCGGCCAGCTCGGGGTCGGCGGCACTGAGGTCGAGGGCCTCGGCGAGGACGGACTCGTAGACCGGCACGGCCCGGCGGAACACGTCCATGCCGTGCTCGGTGATCCCGGTGTAGACCCCGCGCCGGTCGTGCTCGCAGTTGCGGCGCTCGGTCAGGCCGGTGCGCTCCAGGCGGGTCACCATGCGGCTGACCGAGCTCTGGTTGAGATTGACGGCGTCGGTGAGGTCCTGCATGCGCATCTCGCCGTCGGGGGCGCCCGCGCACGCCGACAGCGCGAGGAACTCCGAGAGCCCGATGCCGAACCCGCGGTGCAGGGCGCGCTCCACGAGTGCGTCGACCCGGCTGTGCAAAGCGACCAGGCGCGTCCACAGCGCACCGGTCGCCGACAGCTCCGCCGGCGCAGCGGGCGGAGTGGTCCGGGGACTCTGCTCAGCGGTGATGACCGGCCTCCTCGTACTCTTCGCCGCCGGCACCGGCCGATCGGCGCGGAGGCGGCGATGCCCAGCATATTCGATGCACCATCGATGCAGACCGATACACCGGCGGCACTCAGGGCGTGCGTCCCGACGCCACGTGCCTTGTGGGAGAGGAGGAGCGCGCCAAGAAGCAGATCGAAGAGGCGTACCGACGCCACGGCGGCTAGCGACGCCCGCCAACGTGGCCGTGTATTGGCCGCAGATCCTCACCGACGCCCCGGTCCGCCCACCGGCAGCCACCGACGCATGACTAAGCCTCCTGGCCTGTAACCGCAGGCCGGGGGCTTTTTCCATGTTCAGGAAGGGTGGGCGCGAGAGGACTCGAACCTCCGACCACCCGCTTGTAAGGCGGGGGCTCTGCCAACTGAGCTACACGCCCGGATTGCGGTGCCGATCCGGTGACAGGGAAATCGTACCGGCTCCGCGGGGCGGCGGGGCCGGTTGCGGGCCGCGGTCAGGCGAGGTCGGCGAGCGCCTTGCGGTAGTCGTCGACGTCGCGCGGCTCGGAGATCGGGTTGACGACCTTCCATCGGACGGCGCCGGACTTGTCGATGACGAAGGTCGCGCGCAGCGCCACTCCGCGGGTCTCGTCGAAGACGCCGTAGGCCCGCGCGGTGCCGCCGTGCGGCCAGAAGTCCGACAGCAGCGGGAACTCCAGGCCCTCCCGGTCGGCCCAGGCCCGGTGGGCGAACATGGAGTCGACCGAGACCGTCAACAGCTGCACCCGGTCGTTGACCAGGTCGCCGGACGCCTCGCGCAGCGCGGTCAGCTCGCCCTGGCACACTCCGGAGAACGCCAGGGGGTAGAAGACCAGCACGACGTTCCTGCGGTCGGCGAAGTCGGCGAGGCGCACGGTCTGGCCGTGCTGGTCCGACAGCTCGAAGTGCGGCGCGGCCTCGCCCGGCTCGATCGACATGGGCCCTCCTGCGAACGTGCGGACACGGGGCGAGTGCCGCCCGCCGATGCCGACGGACGGCACACCCGCGGGTCACCCTATGGCAATCCGCTCCGCAGACGCCGTCCCGGCCGGGAACGGGAGCCGCTCAGCGCTGCACCTTCGGCGCGACGAGGCGTGTCCCCGACCAGTTCGCGCCGGCGCTCACCGCGCTGGTCTGCGACAGTCCGGCCGTGGTGGACGCCTCGGCGACCTCGCTCGGCGCGACGTGCCCCTCGCGCCCGGGCTTGGGGGTCAGCACGAGGATGATGCCCCCGCCCTCCACCGCGCCGAGAACGTCGACCAGGACATCGGTGAGGTCGTCCTCCTCGTCGCTCCGCCACCACAGCAGCGCGGCGTCGACGACGCCGTCGTAATCCTCGTCGACCAGCTCCTCGCCGGTTCGCTCGGCGATCGAGGCGCGCAGCTCCTCGTCCACGTCGTCGTCGAACAAGAATTCCTGCACCACCTGACCCGGTTTGAATCCGAGTCGGTCGGCCAGGCCACGTTCGCTTTGTGCCTGGCCCGCGGTCGCGCTCACGAAAGTCCTCCTCCACAAGTTCTGCTCTTCGCGCCGATCCCGCAGATGTTCCGGCGGGCCGACCGTGCGCGGTCCCGTATCACCGGGGCGACCCCGCTGTTGAGGGCTAAGTTCACACGCTGGGGACCTGATCCGTCAACGCGCCTGCGCCCTGAGGTGTACTGCACTTACCATCCTGTCCGCTATCCGGCGCCCGTCAAGAACGAGAGGCGGACTTGCCTGGTCGGATTGTCGATATTGGTGTCGACGAACGCGATGGACTGCCAGGTTCCCAGCTCAAGGCGGCCGCCGACCACGGGTATCGTGGCCTGGGGCGGAATGAGCGCGGGGAGCACGTGGTCGCGGCCGTGGCCGTAGGAGCCGTGGCGGTGCCGCCACCGGTCGTCCTTGGGCAGCAGGTCGCCGAGCAGCGCGAGCAGGTCGTCGTCGGAGCCGGCACCGAGCTCCATGATGCCCACGCCGGCCGTGGCGTGGGGCACGAAGACGTTCAGAAGGCCGTCCCCGCCGGTCTCGGCCACGAAGTCCCTGCACAGGCCCGTGATGTCGGTGATGCTCTCGGACCCTCCGGTGCGCAGGTCGAGAAGTTTTGTCCGCATGCGGCAACGCGTACCCAGTGAGGCGCCCCCTGCAACCTCCACAGGGACCGGATCGACGGTGGCCGCCGGGGCCTCCGGCGGCCATACTCGGATGCACAAGATCCGGGCGGCCCGTTGCCGTTCGGATACCGCCGACCGACATCCAGGGAAGGGGGGCGTGTGGGCAACGGCCTGCGCCTCGGCCCGCTGCTGCGGCACGTGACGGAGACGACGGCGACCATCTGGGTGGAGACCGAGGCGCCGTGCGAGGTCGCCGTCACCGCCGGCGGGTACACGGCCCGCTCCGGGACGTTCACCGTGCACGGGCACCACTACGCGCTCTGCGACCTGCGCGGCCTGCCGCCCGGTGCGGCGCTGCCGTACGAGGTGCGGCTGAACGGCGAGACCGCCTGGCCGCAGCAGGGCGCCGGCCGCCCGCCGAGCGTGGTGCACACCCTCGACGCCGCCGCTCCCGCCCGCGTGCTCTTCGGCTCCTGCCACACCCCCACCGAGCACTCCCGCGCCAGCGTCCTGCGCTACGGCGTCGACATGCTGCGCGCCTACGCGCTGCGGCTGGCGGCCGCGCGCAGCGGCGCCCCGAGGGCGGAGGGCTCCGCACAGAGCGGGTCCGGCGCCGGGGCCGCGGCAGCCCTCCCGGAGGGCGGCGAGAACGAGCCCTCGCTGCTGCTGCTCATCGGCGACCAGGTCTACGCCGACGAGCTCCAGCCGGGCATGACCGACTACCTCGCGCGCCGCCGGGCGCACGCCCGCGCGCGGGGGCAGGGGGCGGCCGGCTCCCGGCCCCCCGACGAGGTGGTCTCCTTCGACGAGTACGCCGAGCTGTACCGCCAGTCCTGGTCGGACCCCGACATCCGGTGGCTGCTGTCGACGGTTCCCACGCTGATGCTGTTCGACGACCACGACATCCGCGACGACTGGAACACGTCGGGCACCTGGCGGCGCCAGATGGAGCAGAACCCGTGGTGGCGGCCGCGCATCACGGCCGGGCTCGGCGCCTACTGGATCTACCAGCACCTGGGCAACCTCGCGCCGGACGAGCGCGCGGCCGACCCGGTCTTCGCCGAGGTCCTCCGCGCGTCTGCGCCGGCCGGCCCCGCATCCGGCCCCTCCCCCGCCGCGGCGGAGGCCGGACGCGCTCCCGCCGGTACGGCCGCGCACGGCGCCGCCGCGGACGCCGACGCCGAGGGCACCGGCGCCCTCCGCCGCGAGGCCCCGGCCTCCGGCGGCGGTCCCGCGCAACCGGCCGGTGCCCCCTTCCCCACCGCGGAGGGGGACGCCCCGGCCGCCGCCGACGCCCCCGGTCCCGCGGAGAAGGCCGCCGCCGGGACCTCCGACGCGGCCGCCGTCGTCGACGCCTTCGCCTGGCGGTCCCACCAGGAGGCCGACAGCTACCGGTGGAGCTTCCGCTTCGACATCGGCCGCGACCGCCTGCTGATGGTCGACACCCGGTGCGGTCGCGTCGTCAACGACGACACCCGGCGCAGCATGCTCGACCCCGTCGGCGCCGCGTGGCTGGACGAGCAGCTCACCGGCGACGTGGACCACCTCGTCGTCGCCAGCACCCTGCCGTTCCTGCTGCCGGCGGGCGTCCACCACCTCGAATCCTGGAACGAGGCCGTGTGCGCCGGCGCCTGGGGCCAAGCCATGCGCCGTCCCGCCGAGAAGGTGCGCCAGGAGATCGACCTGGAGCACTGGGCGGCCTTCCAGTCCTCGTTCCGGTCGGTCGCCGACACCGTGCTGCGGGTGGCCGCGGGCGAGCGCGGCGCGCCGCCCGCCAGCGTGCTGTTCCTCGGCGGCGACGTGCACTTCTCCTACCTGGCGCGCGCCCGGGCCGCCGGCGCGGCCGCCGATCCGGCCGGCGGCGGCACCCGCATCGCCCAGCTCGTGTGCTCGCCCACGTGCAACCGGATGCCGGCGGCGCTGCGCGAGATGACCTGGCTGAGCGTCCGCGGAATCGTCGCCGCGATCGGCTCGCTGATGGCCCGCGCCGCGGGAGTGCCCCGGTCCCCGCTGCACTGGCGCATCGAGGGCGGCCCCTGGTACGACAACTCCCTGGCCGCCCTGGTGCTGGACGGCCGCAGCGCCGAGGTGGTGTGGTCGCACTCGCCGGTGGCCAGGCGCACCGTCAAGCGGCTCACCCCCAACGAGTCCCCGCGTCCCGACGTGCGCGAACTGGCGCACCACGTACTCGCGCCCTGACGCCCGCGGGGCCCGACCGCGCCGGTCCGCGCGGCCGCCGGCGCCCCGGGCCGTCAGGGCACCCGGTAGTCGTGGTCGCGGGCGTCGGTGATCGCCATGTGCCCGGGAGCGTGGGCGATGGCGAACTCCGGCGCCGAGTCCGCCACCGCCGCCTGCGGCGTGACCCCGCACGCCCAGAACACCGGGACCTCGCCGGGGCGGACCTCCACCGGATCGCCGAAATCGGGGGCGTCCAGGTCGGCCACGCCCAGCCCCGCGGGATCGCCCACGTGCACCGGCGCACCGTGCACCGACGGGTACCGCGCGGTGATGCGCACGGCGTCGGCGACCCGCTCTGCCGGAATCGGCCGCATCGACACCACCAGCGGCCCCGCCAGCCGCCCGGCGGAGCGGCACGGGCGGTCGGTGGTGTACATCGCGACGTTGCGCCCGGTCTCGATGTGGCGCAGGGGGATGCCCGCCTCCAGCATCGGCGCCTCGAACGTGAAGCTGCACCCGATCAGGAACGCGACGAGGTCCGGACGCCAGTAGGCGGTCGCGTCGGCCGTCTCGGCGACCAGGCGGCCGTGCTCGTAGACCCGGTAGGCCGGCAGGTCGCTGCGCAGGTCGCCGGCGAAGACCGGCGCCGACACCTCCCCGGGCTCGGTGACCTCCAGCACCGGGCACGCCTTGGGGTTGCGCTGGGCGAACAGCAGGAAGTCGAAGGCGAGGTCCCGCGGCAGGGCGATCAGGTTCGCCTGGGTGTAGCCGGCGCAGTAGCCCGCGGTGGGCACGCGGAGGCCGGCGCGGAACCGCTCGCGCGCCTCTCCGGGCGCCAGGCGCGCCGGGAGCGCGGGCGCCGCGCGGGGCGCGCCGGGGTCGGCTGCGGCATCGGACATGTCAGGACCTCCGTATCCTGCTCAGGAACGCGGGGCGGACGCCTCCGCCGGGCCGGCGAACGGCGGGCCGACGAACGCCGGGCGGCCGCGCCCACGGCGACGGCCCGGTGCGGGGCGCCGGCGCGCTCACCGGTGGAACCTCAGCGCGGTGCCGGGTCGGGCCTGGGCCGCGCGGGAGACGTCGGCGGCGACCACGACCGCGATGACCGGGTAGCCGCCCGTGACAGGGTGATCGGCCAGGAACAGCACGGGGCGCCCCTCCGGGGGCACCTGCAGCGACCCCGGTACCATCCCCTCGCTGGGCAGCTCGCCGCCGCCGCGCCGGGACAGGGCCGGGCCGGACAGGCGCGCGCCGACCCGGTCGCTGCGGGAGGTGACCTCGTAGGCCGAGGAGAGCAGGACGCCCAGGGCGCCGTCGTCGAACCAGTCGTCGCGCGGGCCCGGAACGACCCGCAGGCTCAGCTCCCGCTCCGGGAACGGGCGAGCCGGCACCCAGTCGACCGCCGGCAGGTCGCGCGGCGGGGGGCCGACCGGCAGCACCGTTCCCTCCTGGGGCGGCGGCGGACCGAGGCCGGCCAGGGTGTCGGTGCTGCGCGAGCCCAGAACGGGCGCCACGTCGAATCCCCCGCGCACCGCGACGTAGCTGCGCAGCCCGCTCGGCGGGGCCCCCAGGTGCAGCTCGGCCCCGTCGGGCAGGTGCAGGACGGTGTCGGCGGCCGCTCCGCGGCCGTCGACCTCGACGGGGCAGGGGGCGCCGGTGACGGCGGCGGTCACGGCACCGCGCGCCCGCAGCACCAGGCCGCCCATGGTCGCTTCAAGCGCCGCGGCGCCCTCGGGGTTGGCCAGCAGCCGGTTGGCCAGCGCGTAGGAGGTCCGGTCGGCGGCCCCCGAGCCGCCCACGCCCAGCGCCGCGTGCCCGCGGCGCCCGCTGTCCTGCACGGTGCTCAGGGCGCCTGTGCGCACGACTTCAACTGCCGGCATCGGCGCGGCCGCCCCCTTCGCTCCGCCCGCTTCTGCGCCCGTTGACCTGCTGAGCGCCCTGCTCCCCGTTCTGCGCGGCCGTCCGACACGGCGCGGCGGCCGAACCGGCGCCCCGGCGGCGCGCCGGAGGCGGCTCCTCGGTGAACCGCACCCGCACGCCGGGGCGCAGCAGCGCCGGCGGATCGCGCTCCAGGTCCCAGGTCACCACGTCGGTGCGGCCCAGGAGCCGCCACCCGCCCGGCGACGCACGCGGGTAGATGCCGGTGAACTCCCCTGCCAGCGCGACGGCGCCGGGCGGCACGCGGGCGCGCGCCTCGCCGCGGCGCGGCACGTGCAGCCGGGTGTCGTCGCACACCAGGTAGCCGAACCCCGGTGCGAAGCCGCAGAAGGCCACGGTCCACTCGGCGCCGGTGTGGACGGCGACCACGTCGCGCTCGCTGAGCCCGGTCAGCGCCGCGATGTCGGCGAGGTCCTCGCCGTCGTACTGGACGGGCACCTCCAGCTCGCCCGCTCGGGCGCGCTCGCCCCGCCGCGGCCGCAGCCGGCCCACCGCCTCCGCCACCGCATCCGCGTCGCCGCCGTCGGGATGCATCCGCAGCAGCACCGTACGGGCGGCAGGGACGATGTCGGTGACACCGCGGGGCGGGTCCTCGACGAGGGCCGCCTGCAGCGCCAGCGCCTCGTCGAGGTCGGCGACCTCCACCAGCACCCCGGAGTCGGCGCACCTCAGCACGCGCATGCTGCTGCTCCTTCTCCGCAGGCGCGTGCGGCGGCGCGCGCCCGTCCGGCCGCGCGCCGCCGGGCGAATCGGGCCGGCTCCCCTGCGGCGGGCCCCATCACGCGTCCCCGGCGGGCGCTGCGGACCCGGTGAAGGGTGCGAGCTCGACGCCCGCGCCGCGCAGCCGTTCGGCCACCGCGCGGGCGATCCCGACGGCGCCGGGGCTGTCGCCGTGCACGCACAGCGACTCGGCCTGGATCCGCACCGGCGTCCCGTCGACCGCCGCGACGGGTTCGCCGCGCACCATGTCCAGGCAGCGCCGGGCGATCTCCTCGGCGTCGTGCAGGACGGCGCCGGGCGCGCGCCGGGAGACGAGGGTGCCCTCGGGGGTGTAGGCGCGGTCGGCGAAGGCCTCGCGGACCGTGCGCAGCCCGGCCTGCTCGGCGCGGCGCAGCCACACCGATCCCGGCAGGCCGAGCACCGGCAGGCCGGGGTCGTAGAGCGCGACCGCCTCGGCGACCGCCGCCGCCTGGTCCTCGTGGTGCACGATGGCGTTGTAGAGCGCGCCGTGCGGCTTGACGTAGCGGACGCGCTCGCCGGCCGCGTGCGCCATGGCCTCCAGCGCGCCGATCTGGTAGAGCACGTCGTTCGTCAGCTCGGCCGGCGGCATGTCGATGTACCGGCGGCCGAATCCGGCGAGGTCGCGGTAGCCGACCTGGGCGCCGATGGCCACTCCCCGCTCGGCGGCGCCTGCGCACGCCTCGCGCAGCACCGTGGGATCTCCGGCGTGGAACCCGCACGCCACGTTGGCGCTGGTGACGACGGACAGCAGCGCGCCGTCGTCGCCCAGCCGCCAGTTGCCGAAGCTCTCTCCCAGGTCCGAGTTGAGGTCGATGCGCATCGTCTGGTCCCCGTTCCTCTCGATTGCCGTGCGGCGGCGCTGCCTGCCGCCGTCCCGGTGCCCCCGGCCTCCCCCGCTCGCCCGCGGCCCGCCGGCCCGCCGATCCGTCGGCGGGCCGGCGGCGGGCCGGCGGCGGGGCGCACGGTGCGCCCGAAGCCCCTACTGCCACAGGTCGGCGATGCCGCCCAGCGAGTTGGCCGCGATGTAGACGGTCACCAGCCAGGCCAGGACGCCGAGGCCCAGCAGCCAGGCCGGGTAGCGGTAGCCGTGCAGCAGGTCCGCCCGGCGGCGCGCGGCCACCCAGAGCATGATGCCCAGTCCCACCGGCAGGATCAGCCCGTTGAGGGCGCCCGCCAGGATGAGCAGGGTCGCCGGCGCCTGGCCCAGCCCCAGGAACAGCACGGTGCACAGCGCGATGAACGCGGCGACGAGCCAGTTGCGGTTGCGGGCCATCCCGGCCGAGAACGTCGAGATGAACGAGACGGAGGTGTAGGAGGCGCCGATGACGGAGCTGATCGCCGCGGCCCACATGATCAGCCCGAACAGCCGGCGCCCGGTCTCGCCCGCGGCGGCGGCGAAGGCGGCGGCCGGCGCGTTGGGCGAGTCGAGGATGGCCGCGCCGCCGGTGACCACGCCCAGCACCGCGAGGAACAGCAGCACCCGCATGACGCCGGTGACGATGATGCCCACGATCGAGGTCTGGGTGACGGCACCGACGTTGCGGATGCCGCCCAGGCCGTTGTCGACGAGGCGGTGGGCGCCCGCGTAGGTGATGTAGCCGCCCACGGTGCCGCCGATGAGGGTGACGGTGGCCAGGAACAGGTCGTCGGTGACCCGGCCGGGCAGCACCGCATGGCGTAGCGCGTCGCCGACCGGGGGTTGGGATACGAAGGTGACGTAGAGCGTCAGGCCGATCATCAGCACGCCCAGGGCCACCAGGATGCGGTCCAGGGCCACTCCCGCACCGCGCAGCACGAACAGCGCGACGGCGACGGCGGCCGAGAGCGCGCCCCCGAGCTTCATGTCGATGCCGGCCAGGGCGTCCAGGCCCAGAGCGGTGCCGGCGATGTTGCCGACGTTGAAGACGATGCCGCCGAAGACCACGAGCGCGGCCAGTACGTAGCCGGCGCCCGGCAGCACCTTGTTGGCCAGGTCCTGGGCTCGGGTCTCGGCCACGCCGATGACACGCCAGATGTTGAGCTGCACGGCGATGTCGACCAGGACCGAGACCAGGATCGCGAACGCGAACGCGGCGCCCAGGCGGGCGGTGAACTCGGTGGTCTGGGTGATGAAGCCGGGCCCGATGGCGCTGGTGGCCATCAGGAACATCGCGCCGAGCAGACCGCTGTTCAGCAGTACCCGCCGCGTGCGCGGCGGTTTGGGGGCGACCTCGGGGGTTTCACTCATGCGGTCCCTCCTGGGGGGTGGATGCCGAAGCGGTGAGGCGCTCACCGCTGCGTGAGACGCCCATCACAGGGATTGTTGAACAATACTTCAATACTCCAATTTCTGCCAGGTTTCCGGCCGGGTCACGGCGTGTAACGCATGCATTCCCCCGCTGCCGCTCCGCTCGCGGCGGCGGGCGCGGGTGTCGGGCGCTCGCGCCCATCGGGGAGAATGAAGCCGGGACCCGACGCAGTAGGAGAGGGAGCGCGCGTGACCGCCACCGGCGACTGGATCGACGATCTTCCCGACGCCGGGGACGACCTGGAGCGCTCCAGTACCGCCGAGCGCGTCGCCGACCTGCTGCGCGGCCACATCATCAACGGCGCCCTGGCGCCGGGCGCGCGGCTGTCGGAGGAGCGTCTGGGCCGCAAGTTCCGGGTCTCGCGCAACACCCTGCGCGAGGCGTTCCGGCTGCTGGGCCACGAACGGCTGCTCGTCCACGAGTTCAACCGCGGCGTGTTCGTCGCCAAGCCCGGCGCCGAGGACGTGGTCGACATGTTCCGGATGCGCCGGGCACTGGAGCTGGCGGCCGTCCGCTCGGGTCCGCAGGCACCCGCCGAGGCGGTCGGCACCGTGGGCGCCGCGGTCGAGCAGGGCGAGGGGGCGCGCGCCCAGGGCGACTGGGAGGGCATCGGCACCGCGAACATGGCCTACCACCGCGCGATCGGCGGCCTGCTGGGCAGCCCGCGCGTGGACGAGACGATGCGCCAGCTGCTCGCCGAACTGCGCCTGGCCTTCCACGTGATGGCGGCGCCGCGCGACTTCTACGCCCCCTACCTGGACCGCAACCGCGCGATCTACGAGCTGCTGGCCGCGGGCTCGTTCGACACCGCCGCCGAGGAGCTCGCGGGCTACTTCGACATCGCCGAGAACCAGCTCGTGCGCGCCTTCACCGCTCCACCGCGCGCCTGAACGCCGCCCCGGCCGCGGGGCACAGCGCGCGCACGCCCCGGCACCCGTGCACACGAAGGCGCCGCGCGCCGGCGGCACACCGCCCTGACGGGCGGGTCCGTCGGCGCGCGGCGCCGGGTGCGGTCGTCACGAAGCCTCGGCGAGGGGCCGAAGCCTCAGTTCTTGGCCTTGGGGCGGCTACCGCCCGGGCGCTGGGGCTGGCTCTTGCGCCGAGGGGGCCGCGGCTGGCGCGGCACCGGCCGCGGGCCGGTCGCGGCGCCGGATCCAGGGAAACCGGGAACGATGTCGCCCGACTCGGCGGGCCGCTGCTCGCCGGCCGCCTCCGACTGCTCGGGTTCCGCGCCCGAAGAGGGCGCCTCCTGCTCCGCGTGCCCGGTCTCGGCCGCGGTCTCGGCGCTCTCGGTCCCGGTGCCCGCCGGTGCCCGGCCGCCTTCGCGCTGCCGCTGCCATTCGCGGTAGCGCGCGGCCAGCGGCGTGGCGAGCGGCCATTCGACCGGGGCCGGCTGCGCCAGCGCGGCCCACAGGTAGGCCCGGGTGCCCCAGGCCTCCATGGCGCGGCGCGCACGGGTGATGGTGAAGAAGGTCGGCGACGCCAGCAGGAGCTGCGGCCACGCCAGCGCGAGCGCGGCGAACAGCGGGAACAGGCCGCCGCCCACGACAGCGGCCGCGGCGCCCACCGCCACCGGAGTGAGCGCCAGGCCGATGCGCAGGTTGGTGATCTGGCGGAAGCGGTGCATCGACCGGCGCACCGACGCCTCGGCCGAGAGCCCTTCGGGCAGCGGGGTCGGCTGGACCATCAGGGCCAGCAGCAAGGACGCCACGCCGACGGAGCCGGCGAGCAGAATGGTCCAGCCGGGCGCCGAGAGGCTGCCGCCCACCAGGAGTGCGACGATGCCGAGGGCGGGCAGCGGAGCGGGGATGAAGAACAGTACCTGGCGCAGCATCTGGCCTGACTCGGTCGGACGTCTCAGTGCCGCCGCCACCTTGCTCAGCTTCTTCCCGACGCGACCGATGATCACTGCTGTGCCACCCCCAAACTCGTACTGCGCTGTGCGAGTGGGACACCCGTCACTCGCAGCCCCGGTTCCGGAGACGCCGCGCGTCACGGCCTGTGTGGCGCTAACCGCTGTCGTTCCGGTCCGAGACGCCGCGTTGTAACGGTCTCCCGGCCGCGACCCGCCACCCCCCGCCCCGAAGCCGGGGCAGGCCGCCTCGACCCTGGACGGATCATCGCCAACCACCCGCCGGTTACACTATCCGTTTTTCGGGGGTCGAGCTCCCGAATGGTGCGGGAACTCCCCCGTTCAGGACGCGGGGGAAGGGCCGCGGGAGCACGCCCGCGGGCCGGCGTCCGGCCGACGGCTGAAAGCGGTTCTACGGCGATGACGAGGTCGGTCGGGAAGAACGTCCCTCTGTAACGACGATCGCCCCGATTCCTGCCCGAGATGCGGTGGATCAATCTCCGATATCCGAAACGATGCGGAATCGTCCGGCCACACCGCCCGAAACGCCTACGCCACGCCTGTGGCCGTCGCCGCGGTGCCGGAGGGGTGGTCCACCACGGAGCGCCGGCGGCCGCCGGCGCCGCTGCTATCGATGCGCACCGGACGACGGGAGTGCCGTCGTGCCGTCTCCCCCGGCGGCCCCGGTCCACGACCGGCAGTGTGCCGCCGGCGGTGCAGAACCCCGCCGTCCTCCTACTCGCCGCCGGCTCGTCGGTGCGACCGGCGGTGAACGCACGGGTGCAGGACGCGACGGGAAGGGCGGGCCGTCGACGGGGCCATGGCGCCTACGGCTTCTCGGCCGTCCTTCGCCGTGTCCGGGACGGCGGGCGCGGGCGCGGCTACGGCTCCCGTTCGGAGATCCGGCCCAGGGTGATGGCGATGCGCAGCACGAACGACCCCCGCCCGTCGGCGGGCACGTGGCCGGTCAGCTCGGCGATGCGGCTCAGCCGGTAGCGCACCGTGTTGGGGTGCACGAACAGCATCCGCGCCGTCGACTCCAGCGACGAGGCGTGCTCCAGGTAGACCGACAGGGTGTCCAGCAGCGGCGAGCCCGCGTTGCGCAGCGGCCGGTAGACCTCCTCCACCAGCTGCCGGCGTGCGGCGGTGTCGCCCTCCAGGGCGCGCTCGGGCAGCAGGTCCTCGGCGCGCACGGGCCGGGGGGCGTCCGGCCAGGCCACGGCGGCGCGCAGCCCGTTGACCGCCGCGCGCACCGAGTGGTTGGCCACGCGCAGGTCGCCGACCGCCGGCCCGACCACCACGGGGCCGGGTCCGAACAGCCCCGCCAGCGGCTCGGCCGCGGCGAGCACCGCCGAGTCGCCGCCGAGCTTCTCGCTGATGCCGATGACGGCGATGACGCGTTCGCCCTGCACACCCGCCAGGACGTCGTGCCCGGCCCGGCGGGCCGCCGACCGCAGGTCCTCCAGTGTGCTCTCCGAGTCGGCTTCGCCCAGGCTGCCCGCGAGCGCCAGCACCGGGGTGCGCGACCAGCCCAGCGCCGCGCCCCAGGTCTCCAGCCCCTCCTCGCGGTCGCCGTGCAGCAGCGCGTCGACCACCAGCGCCTCAAGCCGGGCGTCCCAGGCTCCGCGCGCCTCGGCGGCGCGTGCGTAGACCTTGGCGGAGCTGAAGGCGACCTCGCGCGTGTAGTGCAGCACCGCCTCGCGCAGCTGCTGCTCACCCCTGGGCGCCGCCAGCTCGTCGACCTGGTTCTCCACCACGTCGATCACGACGCGGATCATGTCGACCGTCTGCTGGAGGGTGACCGAGCGCGTCAGCTCGCGGGGTGCGGTGCCGAACACCTCGACGGTGATGGCGGGCTTGCCGCGCGCCGGGTTCTTGAACCACTCGACGAAGGCGGCCACACCCGACTGGGCGACCAGCCCCACCCACGAGCGGTCCTCGGCCGACATCCGCCGGAACCAGGACAGCCGGCTCTCCATGCGCGCGACCGCGGCGGTGCCCAGTGTGCCCATCGCGCGCTCCAGCCGCTGGACGGTGGCGGCGCGGACGGCGTCGTCGTCGCCCGGCGCCTGCTCGTCCGCTCGATCGGTGGAATCCGTGCTCACGCTCCTAGAGTGGCATCGACGGGGGTGCGCGCACGACACGGCGGCGGTCGGCCGGTGCCGCGAGCCCCGTTGCGGCCGGAGATCACGGCCGCCAGTGTGACCGGTACCGCTTTTCGCGTTCTCCTGCGCCCGCGGTTGTAGAACGGCGACAAACCCGGACCCCGTTTTTTCGTCTCGGTCCGCATCCGTTCGGTGGGGTCCCACAGGGCAGTGTTGGTGACGTGCTTGTCATCGCTGCTCCCGGCCAGGGCGCCCAGGTGCCCGGATTCCTCGCCCCCTGGCTCGAACTGCCCGGAACGGCCGAACTCCTCGAACGGTGGTCCGAGGCCGTCGGCCTGGACCTGAAGCGCTACGGGACCACCGCCGACGCCGAGGAGATCCGCGACACGGCGGTCGCCCAGCCGCTGCTGGTCGGCGCGGGCTTCGCCGCCGCCGCCGCGCTCTTCGGCGACCTCGACTCCGCCCCCGACTCGATCGACGCCGTCGCCGGCCACAGCGTCGGCGAGCTGACCGCCGCGGGCCTGGCCGGCGTGCTGCGCCCCGAGGACGCACTGGCCCTGGTGGCCGAACGCGGCCGGGGCATGGCCGAGGCCGCCGCCCGGACCGAGACCGGCATGACCGCGGTGCTCGGCGGCGACCGCGACGAGGTGCTGGCCGCACTGGAGTCCCACGGACTCACCCCCGCCAACGACAACGGCTCCGGCCAGATCGTGGCGGCCGGGACCACCGAGCAGCTCGCCGCGCTGGCGGAGGACCCTCCGCCGCGCGCCCGGCTGCGCTCCCTGTCGGTGGCCGGGGCCTTCCACACCCACCACATGGCCCCCGCCGCGGAGCGCGTGGAGCGGCTGGCCAAGTCCGTCGAGCCCGCCGACCCCCGCACCCGGCTGCTGTCCAACCGCGACGGCGCGGTGGTCGCCACCGGCGGCGAGTACCTCGACCGCCTCGTCCAGCAGATCAGCGCGCCGGTGCGCTGGGACTCCTGCACCGAGACGCTGGCCGGGCTGGGCGCCACCGCCCTCATCGAGCTTCCGCCCGCCGGCACCCTCACCGGGCTGGCCAAGCGCGGGCTGCCCGGTGTCGAGCGGCTGGCCGTCAAGACCCCCGACGACCTCGAACGCGCCCGCGAGCTCGTCCGCGAACACAGCCAGAGCACCGCAACCCGACAGGAAGGCCGCCCCTGATGAACCTCCTCCCCGCGGCGGCGGGAGCGCGCGTCCTCGCGCTGGGCGAGTACCAGCCGGCGAACGTCGTCACCAACGACGACCTCGCCAAGCGGGTCGAGACCAGCGACGAGTGGATCCAGAGCCGCGTCGGCATCAAGGAGCGGCGCATCGCCGGCCCCGACGACAGCGTCGTGTCGATGGGCGCGGCCGCCGGCGGCAAGGCGCTGGCGGCGAGCGGCCTCGCGCCCGCCGACATCGACCTGGTCATCGTCGCCACCTGCACTCTGGTCGACCAGATCCCGAATGCGGCCGCACGCGTCTCGGCCCGCCTGGGCATCGAGGCGCCGGGGGCCTTCGACGTCAACGCCGCCTGCGCCGGGTTCTGCTACGGCCTCGGGTTGGCCGCGGACTCCGTGCGCGCGGGGTCGGCGCGCAACGTGCTGGTCATCGGCTCGGAGAAGCTGTCGGACTGGCTCGACTGGGAAGACCGCTCCACCTGTGTGATCTTCGCCGACGGCGCCGGCGCCGCCGTCGTGAGCGCCGCCGAGACCCCCGGCATCGGCCCGGTGGTCTGGGGCAGCTCGGGCGACCGCGCCGACAAGATCTACCTGCGCGACGACAAGTACCTCCACCAGGAGGGCCAGGCGGTCTTCCGGTGGGCGACCACCGAACTCAACGCGGTCGCCGCGGAGGCGCTGCGCCGCGCGGGCGTCGAGCCCGAGCAGTTGACCGCTTTCGTGCCCCACCAGGCGAACCTGCGCATCGTCGAGGCGATCGCGCGCAAGCTGGGAGCGCCCCAGGCGATCATCGCCCGCGATATCGTCACGGCGGGCAACACCTCGTCGGCTTCGGTTCCGCTTGCGCTTGCGCGCATGTCCGGACGCGGCGAGCTGCCTTCGGGGAGCCTCGTGCTCACCATGGGATTCGGCGCGGGCCTGACCTACTCGGCCCAGGTGCTGGAGATTCCCTAGACATCCGCGGGCGCGGCCCTCTCCGGGGCCGGGCGCCGCGGCACGTATCGACCGACACGCAGTTCACTAAGGAGAACCCCGACATGGCTCACACCGAGCAGGAGATCCTCGACGGCCTCGGCGAGATCATCGACGAGATCGCAGGTGTCTCGGCGAGCGAGGTCACCCCGGAGAAGAGCTTCGTCGACGACCTGGACATCGACTCCCTGTCGATGGTGGAGATCGCCGTCGCCGCGCAGGACAAGTTCGGCGTCGAGATCCCCGACGACCAGCTCAAGGACCTCAAGACCGTCCAGGACGTCATCAACTTCATCCAGAAGTAGCGCACCGTGCCCGCCGGCCGCGCAGCCGGCCGGCGGGCCGGGCCCCCTGCCAGCCCGTCCGGGTACCGGCCGGGAGATCGACCACCCGATGTGAAGGGCGATTGGGAGCGATGAACACCACCGAAGTCGTCGTGACGGGACTCGGCGCCACAACCCCGCTGGGAGGTGATGTCGCCAGCACCTGGTCCGCACTTCTCGAAGGCCGGTCCGGTATCGACACGCTCCAGGAGGACTGGGTCCAGGACCTGCCGGTGCACTTCGCCGGCCGAATCGCCACGGAGCCCTCGGAGGTGCTCCCCCGGCAGCGCCTGCGGCGGCTGGACCGCACCCAGCAACTGGCGCTGATCGCGGCTCAGGAGGCCTGGGAGGACTCCGACTCCCCCGACGTCGACCCGTCCCGCCTGGGCGCCGTGGTCTCCAGCGGGATCGGCGGCATCCTGACGATCCTGGAGCAGTACGACACCTTCCGCGAGCGCGGCTGGAAGCGGGTCTCCCCGTTCACCGTCCCCATGCTGATGCCCAACGGCCCCGCCGCCGCCGTGTCGCTGGAGTACTCGGCCCGCGCCGGTGCGCACGCACCGGTGAGCGCGTGCGCCTCCAGCGCCGAGGCCGTGGCCGACGCCATCAACATGATCCGCAGCGGCCGCGCCGACGTGGTGATCGCCGGCGGCGTCGAGGCCGCCATCCATCCGCTGAACATGGCCTCGTTCGCGTCGATGCGCGCGCTGTCCACCCGCAACGACGACCCGCAGGGCGCGTCGCGCCCCTGGGACACCCAGCGCGACGGCTTCGTCATGGGCGAGGGCGCCGGCATCGTGGTCCTGGAGTCGGCCGAGCACGCCGCCGCGCGCGGTGCGCGGGTCTACGCCGTCGCCGCCGGCGCGGGCTACACCAACGACGCCCACGACATCGTGCTGCCCGACCCCGAGGGCCGGGGCCAGGCCCAGGCCATCCGCGCCGTGCTGGAGGACGCCGACCTGGCCCCCTCCGACATCGCCCACGTCAACGCACACGCCACCTCCACTCCGGCGGGCGACGTCGGCGAGAGCGTCGCCATCCGCGCCGCCCTGGGGGACGCGGCGGCGGACCGCGTGGCGGTGACCTCCACGAAGTCCATGACCGGGCACCTGCTCGGCGGCGCCGGCGCGGTGGAGTCCATCGCCACGATCCTGGCGCTGTACGAGGGGCGCATCCCGCCGACGATCAACATCGAGGAGCTCGACCCCGAGGTGCGGGTGGACATCGTGCGCGACAAGTCGCGCGACATGCCCGCCGAGGCTGTCGCCGCCCTCAACGAGTCCTTCGGCTTCGGCGGCCACAACGTCGCCGTCGCCTTCCGCCGCGCTTAGGGCGCCACGACGGCTTCGTCTGCAGCGGGCGGCGCACCGGGGTGCGCCCCGCAGGAGGACAGCGGCCCCTCGAACACGGCCCGGCACCCTCCCTCGGCCGCGACCACCGCGGCACCGCTCCCCCCGGCGCGGTGCCGCGGCCGGGCGGCCGCCGGGAGTCCGCGCCGGACGGGAGGGCCGCCCGGTTCGTTCGGATACGTCCCGGCCGGAGTGCGCGCCGGCGGGGCCGGCGGCGGATGCGCCGCCGCCGCGCGGGGCACGCACGGCGACATCCCGTTGCCGGACCTCCCCGCACCGCGGGCGGACGGGCCGGGCCCGTCCGCCCTTCCGCCTTCCCGGGGGCGGCCGCGGCCCGACGGAGAACATGAACGCCCCGCCTCCCTGCGGGGAATGGCGCTTGAACTCGTGTCCCCGGCCGCTGACAACACGCGCCCCCTCCGCGATGATTGCCGTGTGTCCCTTCAGTCCCCGGCGTTGAGCGATATGTATCCCGGTCCCGGAGACCACCGAAGCGACGCCGCCGACGGCGGCTCGGGCGAGGTCCCGGTCTACCGGCCCGTCGTCGATCTCGACTCCGGAGCGGTGCTCGCCGTGGACGCCGACATCCGCGCGGCGGACGGCAGGTCGCGGAGCGAGTGGCCCGGCGACCCCGCCTCGGCGGCCGAGCGGCTCTCCCGTCTCGTGCGCAGCGCGACCGCCCGCGAGTTGCTGCTCCCGCTCGTCGTCCCCCTGCCCGCGCAGGCCGTGACCGCCGAGCCCGAGGTGTTCCATCTGTTCGAGGACACGCTGCGCCGGAGCGGGCGGCGCCCGCGCGACGTCACCGTCATGCTCGGTCCCGACCTGCCCCGGGTCCCCCGCGAGCCGCTGGTGCGCGGGCTCGCCCGACTGCGGGAGCAGGGGTTCCGCTGCGGTCTGGGCACCGCCGCCGTGCCGCCGGACCTGCTGCTGGAGACCAGCCCGTTCCTGCTGCGCATCGATCCGGGAATCGTGGGCGGGCTGCCCGGCGACCAGCGCATGGGCGCCCTCGTCGACGGCCTGGTGCGCATCGGGCACGGCGGCGGCGTCTTCCCGATGGCCTCCGGGGTCACCTCCGACGAGCAGGTGAGCCGGTTGCGCGAGGCCGGCGTGCGGCTCGCCCAGGGGCCGCTGTTCGCCGACGACGACTGGCTGCCCGGCGAGCGCGTCGGCTCGGTGCCGGCGGCCCCGGTCGAGGCCGCCCAGGAGCGCCACGACTCCGGGCCTCCGGTCGCCGAGTTCATGCGGCCGCCGGTGGCCATGAACACCGATGCCACGGCCGAAGAGGTGCTGGACGCGTTCAGCGCCGACACCGCGCTGAACAGCGTCGTGCTGATCGACCACCGCGACCGCCCGATCGCGCACATCGACCGCGCGCGGTTCCTGCTCGCGGTCACCGGGCCCTACGGCCACGCGCTGCACGCGAAGCGGCCGGCGAGCCGGCTGGCCGACACGCCGCGGACGGTGCCCCGCAACGTCCGGGCGATGGCGGCGCTGCGGGCGGCCGGCCACGAGCGCGAGCGCGTCTACGACGACCTCGTCACCGTCAACGAGTTCGGCCAGTGCACGGGGATCGTGCACGTCGGCGACCTGATCCAGAGCCTGGCCGGCGAGGCCGAGTGATCGGGCGGGTCGGGCCGCGCCCGGGCGAGGGGGCCCGCGGGTCCCGCCGGTTCCGGTTGTGCCGCTCGGGCCGGGCGGATCGGTCCGGAGTCCCGGGTCAGCCGCGTCCGCTCCGGTGCCCGCGGCTGCGCGCCTGCCGCACGGCGCGGCCGTTCGCGGGCTCGTAACCGGCGGCTCCCCCGTCGGCGGGCGCACCGCGGTCGCGCTCCGCCGCCGTCGGCCCGACCCCGTTGGGCTCGGCCGGGCCCGGGGCGGTCGACAGCTCGATAAGCTGGGGGCGCTTGGGGTCGCGGCCGTCGCCCGAGGAGCGGCCCAGGGCGCGGCGGCTCAGCCACGGCACGAGGTGTTGGCGGGCCCAGCGCCAGTTCTCGCGGCGGCGCAGGATGCGCGGCAGCCGCTCGGGCGGGGTCTCCCACGGGCGCATCCAGGTCTCGCGCGGGCCCATCGGCTCGTCGAGCAGCTCGGCGATGCGGGCGGCGACGATCCGGTGGCCCTCGGCGTTGAAGTGCAGCCGGTCCACGCTCCAGGCGCGGGGGTCGTTCAGCGCACCCATCGACCACAGGTCGACGATGTCGCTGGCGGTGCGCTCGGCGACGGCGCGCAGGTGCATGCTGAACACCGCGATCCTGCCGCGGTACACGCGCAGGACGGGGATCCAGCCGGTGTCGTGCCCGGAGAGGATGACCACGCGGATTCCGGCGTCGCGCAGCCGCCGGACGCCGGTCTCGAACTCGGCGGCGAGGGCGTCGAGGTCGGTGTTGGGCCGCAGCACGTCGTTGCCTCCGGCGTGCACAGTGACCAGATCCGGCCCGAAACTCAGGGTCTGTTCGAGCTGCTCGCCGAAGATGTGGCGCATGCGGCGCCCGCGAACGGCGAGATTGGCGTAGCGGAAGCCCGGTGCCAAGGCGCTCAGGTGCTCGGCGAGGCGGTCGGCGAACCCGCGGTACCGTCCGTCGGACGCGAGGTCGTCGAGGCCTTCGGTCAGGCTGTCGCCGATGGCCACGTAGGAGCGGATGGCTGCGGGCGGCTGCGCCTGATCGCCCTCCGGGGGATTCGTCTCCAGGTCAGTCACATCAACCAATCATGCAGCTCGGCCACGGGCACCGTCGCAAGGGCCCACGGCGACGCGCGGGGAGCTCGACAACGGGGTGCGTCTCTCACACACGACACGGACGAGGATGTGTCAACAGGGAGAGGCAAGGGTAGGGCCTGCCCGACAAGCATACCTCCGACTACCGCCGACACGCCTGCACCAGGTCCGATCTCCGGGCGTCAGGTGCGTCGCCTCGGCAGCCGGCCGAACGGCGGCCGGAGGGTTACGCACGCGACTACGCAAGGAGCCGTTGCACCCGCATGAGCAACAGCGACGCCATTCCGGAGAACAGCGAGTCCGGCGAGCAGGCCGAGGCCTTCCCCGCCAACGACGTCGAGCAGGCGCTGCAGGACGCGCTGGCCCAGTCCGGCGCCGAGTCGCCCGATCCGGCTCCCGTGAGCGCCTTCATCTCCGCGCTGCGCGAAGGGCAGGTGTGGGTCCCGCTACCGCAGGGCTCGGGCACCCAGGACGACGGCTCGGTGGCGCTGCCGACCCTGGAGCTCGAAGGCGCGCCGTTCATCCCGGCGTTCACCTCCGAGGAGCAACTGGGGCTGCGCAGCGCCGAACTGCCCTACACGGTGCTGGCCGCGCGCGACCTCGCCGAGGCGATGCCCGACGGCGTCGGCTTGGCGCTGAACCCCGGCAACCCGGCCAGCGTCCCGATCTATCCCGACACCGTCGCGGCGCTGGCCACGTGACCGCGGCCGCTCTGCGGCGGGGGCGCGCCTCCGCCGCAGAGCGGGGTGCAGCCGTACCACACCGGCGCGACGGCGCCCAGGAGTGCTTTCGCGCCGAGAAGGCCCCGCGCACGTAACCTACGTCACAATACCGCGCATCCCCATCGAAACCGGCATTCCACCAAGCGGGACAGCATCCCGGGGTCAGGCCGTCAGCCCCGCCGCCACCTGCTCGGATCCGATCCGCCCCGGCACTGTTCAACCGCAGCACGCGCACGTACGATCACCCGAGGGTGCGCCGCTTCGACCTGTCGGGCACCGACCGCGCCTCCGGCGGCCGGGCACCGGGCGCCGGTCGAGTGGACGTACTGTGGTCCAGGAACGTATTTGCCCGCGGGGAACCGGTTCCGGCTTCCCGCCGCGGGCCGGACGCGCGGAGGTCGAGGTCTTCAGCAGATGAACGCCGTCTCCCCGATCTGCCTCACCGACCTCGTTCCCGCCCTGCGGTGGAGCGATCCCGCGATGGTGGGGCCGGTGTTGTGGCACGCCCGGCTGATCGAGGGCTGGTGGAACTCACTGCCGCTGCCCCGCGTCCTGGACATCGCCGGAACCACCTGGCTGTCGCACTCCCTCGCGCGCCTGGCCGCCGAGCAGTGGAGCCACCTCCCGCTGGGCGAGTTCCTGCCGTGCCTGCGCGCCGCCGACGTGGACCTCGACGACGTGGCCGAGCCCGTGCGGGGCGCCCTGCTGGCCACCGCCGGCAGCTGGGAGCGGCTGGTCTCGGCCAGCCCGGCCGCCATCGGCTCCTGGGGGCTGCCCGAAAGCTGCGGTCCGCTGGACCTCGTCGGCACCGCCACCTGGCGCGCGGTCGAGCCCCTGGCCGGCGAGCAGGGCCGCGCCGCCTCGCCCTCCCCCGGGCTGATGGTCGAGGCCGTCCGCACCCTGGCCAACTGGATGCCCGACTCGGCGCCCGACCACGTGCACAGCGCCCTGGCCTACCTCACCGCCGCCACCGGCGCCGGACCGGCCGAGGCGCCCGCCGAGCCCGATGAGGCGCCGAAAACGCAGAGCCCCGCCACCCGGGCGATCCGGACGCTGCGCGCGCTGCGGGCCCAGCGCGACGAGGAGACGCGGTCGCGGGCGGGCGCCGGCGCCGCATACGAGTCCGCCGCCGGGTCCGCAGCAGCCGAGGCCGCCGCGGGGCCGGTGCGCAGCTCGCTGCTGGGACCCGACCGCACGCTGCGCCGCCCCGCCTTCAGCCGGGTCCCGCAGCAGGACACCGCGGAGCCCGCGCCCGCGCCCGCCCCCGAGCTCGGCCGCCACCCCCTGGTGGACCTGCTCGAGGACTTCTTCCGCAACTGGACCGACGTCGAGCGCACCGTCGCCGCCGAGCGGCTGTTCGCCTCGGAGCCCGTCAGCATCCGGCTGCTGACCGACCAGCTCGGCGTGGACCTGCGCGACATCCGCAACGCCCAGCGCACCGTCGAGGAGCGGCTGCTGCAGTGGCTGGGCTCGCCCGCGGGCGGCCCGCTGACCAAGCACATGCGCGAGCTCTCCGACCACCTGGGCGCCGCCGCCACCGTCGACCACCTCATCACCGCCCATCCCGACCACCCGGTCGAGGTCCCGGCGCTGGGCACGCCGCTGTGGCGGGTGGTCATCACCCTCTTCACCGACCGCCGGCTGCACAACGGCTGGCTGGTGGCCGACGACCCGCACCGGATGCGCTGGCAGACCCGCGAGATGCTGGGCGACGCGCCCAGCACCTCCGACGCCGCGATCCGGCTGGCCCGGATCGGCATCCGCCAGCAGGCCGTGCGCGCGTGGCTGCTGAGCACACCGGGCGTGACCATCCGCGAGGGCCACGTCATGGTGGACCCCTCGATCCCGGTCGAGAACGCGCCCCCCGGCCCCGCCTACGGCAGCACCCCGCCCGACCCCGACGCCGAGGCCGAAGGCACCACCACCGCCAACGGGCTGCCCATCCGGCGGCGTCCCGGCGCCGAGGCGCCGCTGCAGGACCACGCCGAGCATCCCCGGCCGAGCGCGCCGCAGCCGCCGCGGGTGGCCGACTCGGCCCGCTGCTTCCGCGCGCCCGACGGCCGGTGGTGGCACCGGGTGGACGTCTCCGCCGACCACCTGCACGGTGCACCGGTCACCGTTCCGCCGGGCTATGCGACGCATCTGGGCCTGCAGCCGGGCCGCCTGCTGTGCCTGACGGCGCCCGGCGCCGACCTGCTGGTGCTGGTCTGGCGCGACCAGCCGGCGTTCGACTCGCTGCGTCCGCTGCTGCGCCGCCTCTCGGCGCAGCCCGGCGACCGGGTCTTCATCACCGTCAACGGCGACCGGCTGGACGCGCGCCGCCTGCCGGCCGCCGACATGAGCTCGCACGGCCCGACCAGCCGCGCGCTGCACCTGATCGGCTACACCGCACCCGCCGCCACCGAGGAGGCCCTCAAGATCATCGCGCGGCGCATCAGCGAGGACGGCTCCGACGACCGCGCCGCGGAGCCGCAGGCCCTGCTGGACAGCCTGACCGAACGCGGTGACACCGACATCGCCCACGAGCTCGGCCCAGGCCTCATCCCGGCGCATTGAGCCCACAGGCACGGCGCAGCGGTCATGACTGCGAACACCGTCGGCTTCGCCCCCTTCGACCACCTGGTCGAGATCGTCGCCCCCGCACCGCGGCAGGGCTGACCGCTCCGGCGCTGACGACGGGCCCCGCCGATGCTTCGGCGGGGCCCGTGCAAACGCCGGGGATCGCGCCTGCGGCGCACGGTTTTCAGACGTTGAAGCCGAGCATGCGCAGCTGGTCGCGGCCGTCGTCGGTGATCTTGTCCGGGCCCCACGGCGGCATCCAGACCCAGTTGATCTTGACCTCGCGCTCGAACTCGTCCAGCGCGGTGTTCGCCTGGTCCTCGATGACGTCGGTCAGCGGGCAGGCGGCGCTGGTGAGCGTCATGTCCAGGGTGATGACGTCCCCGTCGACGTTGACCCCGTAGAGCAGGCCGAGATCGACGACGTTGACCCCGAGCTCGGGGTCGATGACGTCCTTCAGCGCTTCGCCGATCTCCTCGGCCAGCGCCTCGCCGCCGGCGGGCTCCGGTACGGTCGCGGTGGAGTCCTGTTCGGTCATGAGGCGCCCTCCTTCTCCGTTTCCAGGGTCTGGGCGGTCGCGTCCTTCCACGCCATCCAGGCGAGCAGGGCGCACTTGATACGGGCAGGGTATTTCGAGACGCCGGCGAAGGCCACCGCGTCCTCCAGCACGTCCTCGTCGGGCTCGGCCTGGCCCTTGGAGTGCATGAGCTCGGTGAACTCGTCGAGCATGCGCATGCCGTCGTCGACGCTGCGCCCGATCAGCAGGTCGGTCAGCACCGACGCGCTGGCCTGGCTGATCGAGCAGCCCATGCTGTCGTAGGACACGTCGCTGACCGTCGCCCCGCCGTCGAGGCCGCCCCCCTCGGCGGCCGGCGTGAGCCGGACGCGCAGGGTGATCTCGTCGCCGCAGGTGGGGTTGATGTGGTGGGCCTCGCCGTCGTGCGGCTCACGCAGCCCCTTGTTGTGCGGGTTGCGGTAGTGGTCCAGGATGATCTCCTGGTACATGGAGTCGAGCTGCATAGTAGCGGCCTGTCCCCCCCTTCCTAGCGTGCAGCCGCGGTGCCGAAGAACCGCTGCGCGGCCCGGATTCCCTCGGCCAGGGCGTCGACTTCGGCGAACGTGTTGTACAGGTAGAACGACGCCCGCGTGGTGGCCACGGTCTCGTAGCAGCGGTGCAGGGGCCACGCGCAGTGGTGGCCCACACGCACCTCGACGCCGAGGTCGTCGAGGACCTGGCCCACGTCGTGCGGGTGGATGTCCTCGACCGTGAACGCGATCGCGCCGCCGCGGTCGACGGCGTCGGCCGGGCCGATGATGCGCACGCCCGGCACCTCGGCGACCCGCTTGAGCGCGTACTCGGTGAGGGCGTGCTCGTGGGCCTGCACCTTGTCCATACCCACCGCGCTGAGGTAGTCGCACGCGGCGGCCAGCCCCACGGCCTGCGCCGCCATGGGGGTCCCGGCCTCGAACCGCTGCGGCGGGTCGGCCCAGGTGGTGTGGTCCATGTAGACCACGCCGATCATGGACCCGCCGGAGATGAACGGCGGCATGGCCGCCAGCAGCTCCGAGCGCCCCCACAGCACGCCGATGCCGGTCGGCCCGAGCATCTTGTGCCCGGAGAACGCGAGGAAGTCCACGCCCAGCTCGGCGACGTCGACCGGCATGTGCGGCACCGACTGCGCGGCGTCGGCCAGCACCAGCGCGCCGTGGGCGTGGGCGCGCTCGGCGATGGCGGCGACCGGGTTGACGGTGCCCAGGACGTTGGACTGGTGGGCGATCGCGACGAGCTTGGTGCGGTCGTTGATCAGCTCGTCGATGCCGCTCAGGTCCAGCCGGCCCTCGGGGGTCACCGGGAACCACCGCAGCGTCGCGCCGGTGCGCTGGCACAGCTGCTGCCAGGGCACCAGGTTGCCGTGGTGCTCCATCTCGCTGACGAGGATCTCGTCGCCGGGGCCGACGACGAACCGGGCGTGGGCGTCGCCGCCGGTGGCGGCGTTGCTCATGGCGTAGGCCACCAGGTTGATGCCCTCGGTGGTGTTCTTGGTGAAGACGACCTCGCCGGGCTGGGCGCCCACGAACGCCGCGATGGTCGCGCGCGCGCTCTCGTAGGCGTCGGTGGCCTCCTCGGAGAGCTGGTGCGCGCCGCGGTGCACCGCCGCGTTGTGGCGTTCGTAGAAGACCCGTTCGGCCTCGACCACCTGGCGGGGCTTCTGCGATGTCGCTCCGGAATCGAGATACACCAGCGGGCGCTCGTCGCGGACGGTGCGGGCCAGGACCGGGAAGTCGGCCCGCACCGCCTCGACGTCGAGGCGCCCCAGCTCGCTCGTGGTCACTTCGCTGCGCCTGCCTTCGCGAAACGCTCGTAGCCCTCGGACTCCAGGGTGTCGGCCAGCTCGGGCCCGCCGGACTCGGCGACGCGGCCGCCGGCGAACACGTGCACGTGGTCGGCCTGGACGTAGTTGAGGATGCGGGTGTAGTGGGTGATGAGCATGACGCCCACGTCGCCGGTCTCGCGCGCCCGGTTGATCCCGGCCGAGACGACCTTCAGCGCGTCCACGTCGAGACCGGAGTCGGTCTCGTCGAGGATGGCCATGCGCGGCTTGAGCAGCTCCAGCTGGAGGATCTCGTGGCGCTTCTTCTCACCGCCGGAGAAGCCCTCGTTGACCCCGCGGGCGGCGAAGGAGGAGTCGATGGCCAGGTTGCCCATGGTCTCCTGCAGCTCCTTGGAGAAGGTGCGGAGCTTGGGCGCCTCGCCGCGCACGGCGGTGACCGAGCTGCGCAGGAAGTTGGACATGGACACGCCCGGAACCTCGACGGGGTACTGCATCGCCAGGAACAGGCCCGCGCGGGCGCGCTCGTCGACGCTCATCTCCAGCACGTTCTCGCCGTCGAGCAGCACCTCGCCGTCGGTGATCTCGTAGCGGGGGTGGCCGGCGATGGCGTAGGCGAGCGTGGACTTGCCGGAGCCGTTGGGGCCCATGATGGCGTGGGTCTCGCCGGAGTTGATGGTGAGGTCGACGCCCTTGAGGATCTCCTGGCGCTCCTCGGCGCCGATGAGGACGTCGGCGCGCACCCCGCGGATTTCGAACTTCGTCATATGCGATTCAGCCTTTTGAACTCTGGGTGTTGAGCGAGACGAGGACGTCGTCGCCGTCGATCTGCACTGCGTAGGTGGCGACCGGTTGGGTCGCCGGCGGGTTGATCGGCTTGCCCGAGCCGAGGTCGAAGCAGGACCCGTGCAGCCAGCACTCGACGGTCCCGTCCTCGACCTCGCCCTCGGACAGGTTCACCTCGGCGTGGGAGCAGATGTCGCTGATGGCGTAGATCTCGCCTTCGCTGCGCACCACCGCCACCGGCGTGTCGCCGATCTCCACGCCCAGCGCGCCCTCGTCGGGGACGTCGCTCAGCGAACACACCCGGGTGTATCCGTCACTCATGGAGGGCCAGCTTCTCCTCCACCTCGTCCATGATGCGCTCGCGCAGCTCGGGGACCGCGATGCGGCCGATGAGCTCCTGGAAGAACCCGCGGATGACCAGGCGCCGGGCCTCGTCCGCGGGGATGCCGCGCGACTGCAGGTAGAAGAGGTGGATGTCGTCGAGCCGGCCGCTTGCGCTGGCGTGGCCCGCGCCCTCGACCTCTCCGGTGAAGATCTCCAGGTTCGGCACGGAGTCGACCCGCGTGCCGTCGGTGAGCACCAGGTTGCGGTTGTGCTCGTAGGAGTCGGTGCCGGAGGTGCCCTCGCCGATGATGACGTCGCCGATCCACACCGCGTGGGCGTCCTCGCCGCTGAGCGCGCCCTTGTACTCGACGCGGCTGCGGGTGTTGGACTCGTTGTGGTCGATCAGCGAGCGGTGCTCGTGGTGCTGGGCGCGGCCGGTGAAGTACAGGCCGTGCAGCTCGGCGTCGCCGCCGGTGCCCTTGTAGCGGACGCTGGGCGACAGGCGGACCAGGTCGCCGCCGAGTGTGACCACGAAGCTGCGGAACCGGGCGTCGCGGCCCACCGTGGCGTACTGGTGGGAGACCTGGACGGCGTCGTCGTCCCAGTCCTGCAGGCTGATGACGGTCAGCGAGGCGCCGTCCTCGACGACGAACTCGACGTTGTCGGCGTAGACGGCCGAGCCGGCGTACTCCAGGACCACGGTGGCCGAGGAGTGCGGCTCGGCGCGCACCAGGACGTGGCCGTAGGCGTCGCCGTGCTCGGTACCGGTGATGTTGACGAACACCGTCTCGGACAGCTCGGTGTCCTTGGGCACGGTGACCACGGTGGCCGGGTTGAAGTCGGTGAAGCTCTCCCAGGCCAGCGCGCTGACGCGGTCGTTGGGCAGGAAGGACGCGCCGATGCGGGAGTCGTCGCGCCCGACGCGCTCGACGACGGCCTGCTCAGGGCCGGAGACCTCGACGGTGATGGTGCCGTCGGCGATCTCGCGGCCCTGGTGCAGGCCGCGCAGCCGGCGGAGCGGCGTGAAGCGCCACTCCTCCTCGCGCCCGTTGGGCACGGGGAAGCTCGCGGACTCGAAGGACCCGTGCACGTCCAGGCGCGAGATCGGGATGTCCCCGCCGTGCGAGTGCTCGCGGATTCCGAGATTGGGGCTGGCCATGCTTAACCGACCGCTCCTTCCATCTGCAGTTCGATCAGCCGGTTGAGTTCCAGCGCGTACTCCATGGGGAGCTCGCGCGCGATGGGCTCGACGAACCCGCGGACGATCATGGCCATGGCCTCGTCCTCGTCCAGACCGCGGCTCATCAGGTAGAAGAGCTGGTCCTCGCTGACCTTGGAGACGGTGGCCTCGTGGCCCATCTCCACGTCGTCCTCGCGGATGTCGTTGTAGGGGTAGGTGTCCGAGCGGCTCATGGTGTCGATGAGCAGCGCGTCGCACTTGACCGTGGACTTGGAGTGGTCGGCCCCCTCCTGCACCTGGATCAGCCCGCGGTAGGAGGCGCGGCCGCCGCCGCGCGCCACCGACTTGGACACGATGGTGGAAGAGGTGTTGGGCGCGCAGTGCACCATCTTGGAGCCGGTGTCCTGGTGCTGGCCCTCGCCGGCGAAGGCGACGGAGAGGGTCTCGCCCTTGGCGTGCTCGCCCATCAGGTAGACGGCCGGGTACTTCATCGTCACCTGGGAGCCGATGTTGCCGTCGATCCACTCCATGGTGGCGCCCTCGTAGGCGACGGCGCGCTTGGTGACCAGGTTGTAGACGTTGTTCGACCAGTTCTGGATGGTCGTGTAGCGGCAGCGGGCGTTCTTCTTGACGACGATCTCCACGACCGCGGAGTGCAGCGAGTCGGTCTTGTAGATCGGCGCGGTGCAGCCCTCGACGTAGTGGACGTAGGCGCCCTCGTCGACGATGATCAGCGTCCGCTCGAACTGGCCCATGTTCTCGGTGTTGATCCGGAAGTAGGCCTGCAGCGGAATCTCGACGTGCACGTTCGGCGGCACGTAGATGAACGACCCGCCGCTCCACACGGCGGTGTTGAGCGCCGAGAACTTGTTGTCGCCAGGCGGGATGACGGTGCCGAAGTACTCCTGGAAGAGCTCCGGGTGCTCCTTCAGCGCGGTGTCGGTGTCGAGGAAGATGACGCCCTGCTGCTCCAGGTCCTCGCGGATCTGGTGGTAGACGACCTCGGACTCGTACTGCGCGGCGACACCGGCGACCAGGCGCTGCTTCTCGGCCTCGGGGATGCCGAGCTTGTCGTAGGTGTTCTTGATGTCCTCGGGCAGCTCCTCCCAGGAGGCGGCCTGCTGCTCCGTGGACCGCACGAAGTACTTGATCTTCTCGAAGTCGATGCCCCCGAGGTCGGCGCCCCACTCGGGCAGCGGCTTCTTGCCGAAGAGGCGCAGCGACTTGAGACGGAGCTTCTCCATCCACTCCGGCTCGTCCTTCTTGCCGGAGATGTCGCGGACGACCTCTTCGTTCAGGCCGCGCCGAGCGGAGGCGCCGGCCTCGTCTCGGTCGGCCCAGCCGTACTCGTAGGTACCGAGCCCTTCGAGCTCGGGGTGCGCGGTAGACGTCATTACGCGGATCCTCCTGGACTCAGACGTCCTTCATCTGGCGTCGCCCGCCCTCTCGCCCCAGGACGGGCGGGCGTGTTCTCATCGGTGCGCGACTGGCCCGGGCTCCCGGCGGGACGGGGCTCGGCAGCGGCGATGTCGCGCGGGGTGACGTGCGTGGTGCACACGCCGTCGCCGTGGGCGATGGTGGCCAGCCGCCGCACCGGGGTCCCCAGCAGCCGTTCGAAGACCTCGACTTCGGCCTCGCACAGCTCGGGGAACTCCGTGGCGACGTGGGCCACCGGGCAGTGGTGCTGGCACAGCTGGTCGCCGCCGCCCGGGGCGGGGGCCTCACCGGCCGACGCCGCGTAGCCGTCGTTGGACAGCGCCTCGGCCAGCAGCCGGATGCGCTGCTGCGGCGGCGCCGCGGCGAGCATCGGGCGGTAGCGCCGTTCGAGGTCGGCCACCTGGCTCCGGGCGAACTCGGCCACGGCCTGGGACCCCGCCTTCTCGGCGAGGAACCGCAGCGCACTGGCGGCGAGGTCGTCGTAGCCGTGCACGAACGCGTCGCGCCCGGCATCGGTGATGGCGAAGACCCGGGCCGGCCTGCCGCGGCCGCGGCGCCCGCGGTCGCGGGAATCGCGGGCCTCGACCATGCCCTCGTTCATCAGGTTGTCAAGGTGGCGGCGGATCGCCGCCGGAGTGAGGCCGAGCCGCTCGCCGAGCATGGCGGCGGTGATGGGCCCGTGTTCGAGGATCAGCCGCGCCACGCGTGCGCGCGTACCGTTCTCGGCACCCCGCTCGGGGCCGTGAGCGGCCGCGGAGGCGCCGACGGCGGCGCTTCCCGCGGACTGCTGACGGTTCCCCATGTTTTTCACAACATCAGTGTGGCGTAAATAAGTCCCGGCGGGCAAACGCCGCCCGATGCGGTAAGTCACGCAGGTGAGGCTAACCTTGCCGGCTTTTGGTGGGGTGGGGCGGGGGTTTGGGGGTGGTGCTGGTTGCTGGGTGCTGATATTCGGCAACACGTGGTTGTGTGCGGTATTCCCGACCGTGCATGCGAGTTGTGCTCCGGACTGGGCCGGGGTCCTGTTTGAGGATGCACCGTGCGCTCGGCGGCAAGCCCGCCCACTCGCTGCGCGAGTGGCGCCCCATCGCCGCAGCCCACCCCCTCGAGAGCCCGATCCTGTAGGCGACCCAACCCCCACGGGGCGGGCGCTCCTGTACGTGACCGCACCCCGCGGGGCGGCCGGTCCTTCAGGGGGCCGGGGGCGGTGCGGGTAGTCGGCCGTCCCGCCATAGACTCGGGACCCATGGAGACAGCCGCGGTCGAGGCCACTGAACTGGTCAAGCGCTACGGCGCGACAACCGCCGTGGCGGGCCTGACGTTCTCCGCGGCCCGCGGCGCGGTCACCGCGCTGCTCGGCCCCAACGGCGCCGGCAAGACCAGCACGGTCGAGACCTGCGAGGGCTTCCGGCGCGCCGACGCCGGCCGGGTGCGCGTGCTGGGCCTGGACCCGGCCGCCGACGCCGCCGCGCTCAAACCGCGCGTCGGTGTGATGCTGCAGTCGGGCGGCGTGCCCACGGGCGCCCGGGCCGGCGAGTGGCTGCGCCTGGTGGCCTCCTTCCACGCCAGCCCGGTGCCGCCCGAGGTGCTGCTGGAGCGCCTGGGCCTGGTCTCCGCCGCCGCGACGCCGTTCCGCCGCCTCTCCGGCGGCCAGCAGCAGCGGCTGTCCCTGGCCGCCGCCGTGGTCGGCCGCCCGGAGCTGGTCTTCCTCGACGAGCCCACGGCCGGACTGGACCCCCAGGCGCGCCACGCCACCTGGGACCTCATCGCCGAGCTGCGCGACTCCGGGGTCGGCGTGGTGCTGACGACCCACTACATGGACGAGGCCGAGCGGCTCGCCGACCACGTGGTGATCATCGACCACGGCCGCACCGTCGCCTCCGGCGCGCCCGAGGAGCTGACCGAGTCCCGCCAGGAGCTGCGCTTCCGCGCCGGTGCGGACCTGGACACCGCCGGGCTGGGCGCGGCGCTGCCCGCCGCCGCGGCCGTCGAGCGGCGCGGCGACGGCGATCCGGGCCCCGGAGCGGGCCGCCGCGGCACCGCCGTGCTCACCGAGTACGCCGTCACCGCCGACGCCTGCGGAGGCATCGGCCCCGAGCTGGTGGCCACCGTGGGCGCCTGGTGCGCCGCCAACGGCATCTCCCCCGAAGGGCTGCGCGTGCAGCGGCGCAGCCTGGAGGACGTCTTCCTCGAACTCACCGGCCGAGACCTGCGCGAGCCATGACCGAACCACGTACCCGCACCGCACCCGGCCTCTTCGCTCCCGCGCCGGGGGCCGCGCCGCCACACCGCATGGTCGGCGCGCAGGCCGCCATGGAGCTGCGCATCATGCTGCGCAATGGCGAGCAGCTGCTGCTGACCATGGTGATTCCTATCCTGCTGCTGACGGGGTTCAGCCTGACGCCGGTGCTCGACCTGGGACCCGGCCCGCGCGTGGACTTCCTCGCGCCGGGCGTCCTGGCGCTGGCGGTGCTCTCCACCGCCTTCACAGGCCAGGCCATCGGCACCGGGTTCGAGCGCCGCTACGGGGTGCTCAAGCGCCTGGGCGCGACCCCGCTGCCGCGCGGCGGCCTGCTGGCGGCCAAGACCCTCGCGGTGCTGGGCGTCCAGCTCGTCCAGATCGTGCTCATCTGCGCCACCGCCGCGGCGCTGGGCTGGCGCCCCCATGCCGACGCGGCCGGCGTCGCCTACGCCGTGCTGCTGGTCCTGCTGGCCACCGCGTGCTTCACCGCGCTGGCGCTGCTGATGGCCGGGACGCTGCGGGCCGAGGCGACCCTGGCCGCGGCCAACCTGGTCTACGTGGTGCTTCTGGGCCTGGGCGGGGTCGTCTTCCCCGTCGACCGGCTGCCCGGGGCGGTGCGGACCGCGGTGGAGGCGCTGCCCATCACCGCCCTGACCGAGGGCCTGCGCGGTGTGCTCGCCGACGGCGCGGCGCCCTCTCTCGGCCCCGTGGCCGTGCTGGCCGCCTGGGCGGCCGTCGGCGCGGTGCTGGCCGCACGGCTGTTCCGCTGGGAGTAGCGCCCGCCGCACCGCGGTTCCGGCCGACCGGGGCGGCGCGCGGCGCGCGGACCCCCGCCCGGGCCCGGCCGTTAGGCTCGTGCGCGTGGAGTCCATCGGTGTGCCCCTGGTCGCGCTCATCCGATCGCTGGGGCCGCCGCTGGTGGTCCTCGCGGTCGGCGGGGTGCTGCTGGTGCGCCGCCGTCCGGTGCGGGCCCGGGTGATGTGGGCGGCACTGGCCGTGCAGCTGGCGGCGGCCGCGCTGCCCTACGCGTGGCTCTCGCTGCAGGCGGCGGCGGGACTGGGCCGGCACTACGCCGTCGCGCCGGTGATGATCCTGGTGCAGCCGGGCGCGGAGGCCCTCGCCTGGATCCTGGCGCTTGCAGCCGTGACCGCCACCGCTCCCCCGCACCGCGCTGGGCGGGAGCGGCCGGCCCCCGAGACGCGGAGCGCCGGCCCCGGCCGGAACGGCGCCTCCCCCGATCGGCACGGCCGCACCGACCGGGCCGTGCCGCAGGGCCCGCCCAGTACTCGGACGTAGCGGCGGCGCGCGGCCGCACCGCATCCGCCCGGCCCGGGCCCCGGGATTCCGGCGCGCGCTCCTACTCCTCGGCCTCGTCGCGCTCCAGGGGGCAGGTCATGCAGTGGGGGCCGCCGCGGCCGCGGCCGAGCTCGCTGCCGCTGATCTCCAGCACCTCGACCCCGCGGTCCCGCAGGTAGGCGTTGGACGCGGCGTTGCGCTCGTAGGCGACCACCGTGCCGGGCTCCAGCGCGAAGACGTTGCAGCCGTCGTCCCACTGCTCCCGCTCGGAGGAGAACACGTCCTGGGTAGGGGTCAGCACGGTGATGTCCTCCAGCCCGGCGGCGTCGGCGATGGCGGCGTGCATGCGCTCGGGCGGGTTGTCGGTGACCTTCAGCTCCTTGTCGGTGTCGCCGGGCTCGATGGTGTAAGAGGGCAGCATGCCCAGGCCCGCGTACTTGGTGAACACCCCGCGGTCCACGCACGTCATCACGGTGTCGAGGTGCATGATGGCGCGCGCCTTGGGCATCCACAGCCCCAGCAGGCGCTGCGCGCCGCCGCGGGCGAACAGCTCGTGGGCGAGCATCTCGACCGCCTGGGGCTGGGTGCGCTCGCTCAGCCCCACCAGCACCGACCCGTTGCCGATGGGCATGACGTCGCCGCCCTCGATGGTGGCCGGCCCCCAGGCGTGGCCGGGGTTCCACAGCTCGAAGGCGGCGTCGGCGAACAGCGGGTGCCAGCGGTAGACGGCCTCGTAGTGGATGGTCTCGCGGCGCCGCGCCTTCTTGCGCATCGCGTTGACCGACACCCCGCCGCCGATCCAGCAGGAGGTGTCGCGGGTGAAGAGGTGGTTGGGCAGCGGCGTCAGCACGAAGTCGTCGGGGCCGAGGGTGTGGAACCACACCGAGCGGGGCTCCTCGACACGCTCCAGCAGCTCGCGCTTGGTGATGCCGCCGATGAGGTACCGGCACAGGGAGGCGGGGTCCATGGCCTCGAACGCCGCACGCAGCGCGTCGACCGCCATCGGGCCGAAGAAGCGCTGGTCCCAGATGCAGTCGAGCACGTAGGCGCGGGCCTCCGGCAGCGCCAGCACCTCCTGCAGCAGGTCGCCGAAGAGGTGCACCGCGGCTCCGCGGGAGCGCAGCAGCGCGGTGAAGACGTCGTGCTCCTCGCGCGCCCGCTCGGCCCACAGCACGTCGTCGAAGAGCAGCGCGTCGTTGTTGGAGGGGGTGAGCCGGCTCAGCTCCAGGCCGGGACGGTGGACGATCACCTGCCGCAGCCGCCCCACCTCGGAGGTCACCGAAAACGCCATGGACTCCTCGCTTCTCGTTCCGCCGCGGCCCGCGCCGTGCGGGGTGAGGGTCAGCATTCCGTGCAACCGGGTGTCCGAAACCTCGGCGGGCTCCGGTCGGCCCGGCGGCGGACCGGAGGTGTACCGGGGCGGGCGGGACGGCGCGCCCGGCCGGGAGGCGCTTAGGATGAGCGCCTGTGAGTGCGAACGCGGCGGTGAATTCATCCGGTGGCCCCATCTGGACGCGGCTGCCCAGCGGAACCGGCCTGCTGCGGGCGGCCGGCGAGTCCGTGCCGCCGACGTGGTTCGTGCTCATCGGCATCCTGTCGGTACAGGCGGGCGCGGGTGTCGCCAGCCGCCTCTTCGCCGTGCTGCCGCCCAGCGCGGTGGTGTGGCTGCGGCTGCTGACCTCCGCGGTGGTGCTGCTGGCCCTGGCCCGGCCCGCGCTCCGCGGCCGCACGCGCGCGGACTGGATGGTGGCCGTGGGCTTCGGCGTGTGCCTGGCGACCATGAACTTCGCCATCTACCAGTCGTTCGCGCGCATCCCGCTGGGCATCGCGGTCACCATCGAGTTCCTGGGCCCGCTGTCGGTGGCGGTGATCGGGTCGCGGCGCAGGATCGACCTGCTCTGGGTGGCGCTGGCCGGCGCCGGCGTCGTGCTGCTGGGCCGCAGCGACGGCGACATCACCCTGGCCGGTGTGCTGTTCGCGCTGCTCGCGGGCGCCGCCTGGGCCGGCTACATCCTGCTCAGCGCGGCGACCGGGCGGCGATTCCACGGCATGTCGGGGCTGGCGGTGGCCAGCGTGGCGGGCACGGTCCTGGTCGCCCCGGCCGGGATCGCCGCGGGCGGCTCGGCACTGCTGGACCCCCGGCTGCTGCTGATCGGGCTGGCGATCGGCCTGCTGTCGTCGGTGGTGCCCTACACGCTGGAGATGCAGGCGCTGCGCCGCATGCCGCCGCGGGTGTTCGGCATCCTGATGAGCCTGGAGCCGGCGGCGGCCGCCCTGGTCGGGCTGGTCCTGCTGGGCGAGTTCCTGTCGGCGTGGCAGTGGCTGGCGATCGGCTGCGTCGTCGCCGCCAGCGTCGGCGCGACCCGCCGGCGCGAACCGAAGGAGCCGCGGCGCTCGGACGCCCCCGTCGAGGAGGCGCCCGAGCGCGAGCCGGACTGAACTCCGGCGGGCGGGGGCGGCGGGCGGGCGCGTCGGCGCCCCGCGGGCCGCCGCTCGGTCCGCGGTCGGACCGCCGCGCTGCGCGTGCCCGCCGCGGGAGGCGGCGCCGGGTCCTGGGCTGCCGCCGGCGGCCACCCCGTCCAGCACGCCGGCCACCTGCCCTAACCACGACGCCGCGGTCTCCAGTCGGCCTCGGCATACCGGTCGTGCAGCGCGCTCATCGCCGCCCCCGGCCCGGTCGGGCCCCCGGCGCGCACGGCACCGGGGGCCTCCCGCAACCACGACGACCTCGCGCCGGGCGTCGGGGTGGCGCTCGCGGCGGAGCAGTCCGCGGTCGGCGAGGCGGTCGACGACCATCGTCACCGAGCAGGTGGTCAGGCGGAGGCCTTGGGCGATCTCGCCCGGTGTCATCAACCCGCCCACTCTGAGCAGCGTGTAGCACTGGAAGTCGGTCGGGTTGATGTGGGAGTCGGCCGACAGGGCGTACAGCAGGCGGATCAGCCCGGCGGCCAGGCGCTGCCCGTCGTGCTGGATGGCGTCATAGGGGCCCTCGCGCGAACGCCGGGGCCCGCCGGGCCTCCGACCGTCCTCGCCCGGCGCGGCGTCCCTCGTCCTCGTTCTCCTCGCGCTCCGCCTGCACTGCGGCGGGCCCGGCCCGTTCCCCGCCCCCGACGAGTCGAGGCGCCCTCGGCGACCGCCCGGCCCGGCGGAGCGCTTCGCACGCCGACTCCGGCGGAGGTCGCGGCACGGGCGACGGTAGGCGGCCCCGCGGCGGGATAGCGGCCGCAGCGTACTCCGCCTCCGCCGGGGACGCCGGGCGCGGGGCCGCCGCACGATGACGGCCCGTGAGCGCATAACTTCATCCATCGTTCCTGCTCACGTCTCGTTCCCCGCCCCTGATCACGAAAGGCCGGACATGGTGCACGGTTCCGCCCATCGCCCGGAGGACTCCCGGTCGCCCTGGAGGCGGCGCGTCCGGATTGGCGCCGCGGTCGTGGTGGTGCTCGCCTGGATCGCGGGGGCGGGCCCCCTGGGCTCGTACGTCGGCCGGCTCTCGGAGGTGCAGACCAACGAGCAGTCGGCGTTTCTCCCGCTGGGGGCGGAGTCCACCGAGGTCAGCGAGATCGAGGAGGAGTTCTCCGAACAGGACGCCGCACCGGCCTTCGTCGCCTACGCCGACGAGGACGGTGTGGACCCCGCGGCCGTGCGCGCCGACGCCCGGAACATCGCCGGATCCGAGGCGGTCGGCGGGACGATCGCCGGACCGCTCATCGGCACCGAGGACGACGGCGTCCTCCAGTTGGTCGTCCCGCTCGACCCCCGGATGGAGGAGACCGCCGCCGTCGACCGGCTGCGCGCGGAACTGGCGGACAGCGCGACCGAGGACGGCACCGAGGTGCTGGTCACCGGACCAGCGGGGTTCGCCGCGGATCTCTCCGCGGCCTTCGCCGGCATCGACGGCACGCTGCTGGCCGCCGCGCTGGCCGCCGTGCTGGCCATCCTCGTTGCCGTGTACCGCTCGCCGATCCTCCCGGCCGCCGTGATCGCCGCGGCGGTGCTGGCCCTCGCACTGGCGGCCGCCGGGGTCTACGCCGCCGCGGCTGCGGACTGGCTCACCCTCAACGGACAGAGCCAGGGCATCCTGTTCATCCTGGTCGTCGGCGCCTGCACGGACTACGCCCTGCTCCTGGTGGCGCGCTACCGCGAGGCCCTCACCGAGCACCGCAGCGCACCGCCGGCCCTCGCCTCCGCGGTGCGCGGCACCGCCGCCCCCATCCTCGCCTCGGGCGGCACCGTCGTCCTCGGCGTGCTCTGCCTACTCGCGAGCGACCTGGCTTCCAACCGCAGCTTGGGGCCGGTGGCGGCGCTGGGGATCGGCGCGGCGATGGCCACCGCGCTGACGTTCCTGCCGGCGGTCCTGCTGCTCCTCGGCCGCACCGCGTTCTGGCCGGCCCGGCCCCGGTACACGGTGGCCGACGCCGGCAGCGGGGGCGGCGGGACGGGAGGCCAGGCCCGGCACCCGCTGTGGGGCCGGGTCGCCCGCGCCGTGGGGCGCCGGCCGCGGGCCGTGTGGACGGTCACCGCCCTGGTCCTGCTCGCCGGTGCCGCGTTCGTCCCGTCGTTCGAGGCGGAGGGGACCTCCACCGCCGACGTCTTCCGCACCGATGTGGAGTCGGTGCGCGGGCAGGAGGTGCTGCGGCGCGGCTTCGGCGATGACGCGGGGGCGGCGCCCGCGGTGATCGTCGCCGACGCCGGCAAGGCCGACGAGATCGCGGCCGCCGCCGAGCGTGTGGACGGCGTGAGCGGAGCGCGTCCGGTCACCGAGGGCGGCGGGCCGCCCACGGGGGCCGGGGAGCGACCGGGCGCACCCGCTGCTCCGCCGAAGGTCGTCGGCGGTCGCGTCCTGGTCGAGGCGGGCCTGGAGGCCCCCGCGGAGTCGGCGCGGGCCGTGGAGATCGTCCGTAGTCTGCGCACGGAGGTGCACGCGGTGCCCGGCGCCGAAGCCCTGGTCGGCGGCCCCAGCGCGGTGATGCTCGACACGCTGGAGACCGCGCAGCGCGATCTCGCGGTCGTGATCCCGCTGGTGCTGGTGGTGGTGCTGGCCGTGCTGGTCGCGGTGCTGCGGGCGGTCGTCGCGCCGCTGCTGCTGGTGGCGACGACTGTGCTGTCGTTCGCGGCCGCGCTGGGTGTCGGCGCACTGGTGTTCAACCACGTGCTGAAGCTGCCCGGAGCCGACCCGGTCGTGCCGCTCTTCGCGTTCGTGTTCCTGGTCGCCCTGGGCATCGACTACAACATCTTCCTGATGACGCGGGCGCGTGAGGAGGCGGTGCGCGCGGGCCACCGGGAGGGGGTGCTGCGCGCCCTCACCGCCACCGGCGGGGTCATCACCTCGGCGGGGGTCGTGCTGGCCGCGACCTTCGCGGCGCTGGCGGTGATCCCGGTGCTGTTCCTGCTGCAGCTCGCGTTCCTGGTTGCGTTCGGAGTACTGCTGGACGCACTCGTTGTGCGGTCCCTGCTGGTGCCCGCGCTCGCCTTGGACGCCGGCCGGCGGACGTGGTGGCCCGGCCGGCCGGCGCGCAGCGGGCGGTAGCCGGGGGGGGTCGCCGCCACCGGCGCTGCGGCGAAGCCGCGGCCAGGCGCCGAGCGCCGGCGTGCCGCCGGAGGCTCCTCCCCGGCGGGCCCGGCGCCACCAGGGGACGAGGTCAGAACTCCGGCGGCGTCGAGCGCGGCGGATGGACCGTCCTGCGCACCCACTCCCCCACCGCGGCGGCCGTCTGCTCGGCGTGGTCCTCCAGCATGGTCAGGTGGTCGCCCGGCACGCGCAGGGCGTCGTGCGGCAGCGGCCACGCGAAGCGCCACAGCCCTTCCGCCACGGGGGCGCCGCCGCCGTCGGCCACCGGGTCGTCCGGCCGCACCATCGCCGTGCGAGCAGCGATCTTGCGCGGAGACCAGCTCTCGAACAGGTCGAGGTAGCCGCCCATCGCCGTCGCGCGCGCGGCATCGGTGAGGCCCAGCTCCCGGTCGCGCTCGATGATGCGCCCGCCGATCAGCGGGGCCAGCGCCGCGTCCTCGGGCACCGGCGTGTCCAGCAGCACCACTCCCGCCGGCCGGCGGCCGCGCTGCTCCAGGGCCTCGGCCACGGCGTGGGCGACCCAGCCGCCGGAGGAGCGGCCCACCAGCACGAAGCGCTCGGCGCCGCACGCCTCCTCCACCGCCGCGGCCTGCGCCTCGGCGGCGGCCCGGACCGTGCCGGGCAGGTGCTCGCCGCCGGCGAACCCGGGCTGGGGCAGCACGCGCACCTCGTGGACCCCGCGCAGGGCCGCGGCGAAGCGGGCGTACTCGTGCGGTCCGGAGATCATGACCAGCGACGGGAAGCATACGAACAGCGGCGCCCGGCCCTCGGCCAGCAGCAGCGGCCGGGGCCGCGGCTGCCCGCGCCCCGCGTCGAACCGCGGACGCAGCCGGGCGGCGGCGCGCAGCATCTGCAGGCCGTCCTCGACGCGCCCCGCCGCGCACGCCCCGCGGAACAGCGCGACCATGCTGTCGCCCCCGGGGTCGGCGCCCGCGGCGGCGCCCTCCCGCCCGGCGCCCGCCTCACCGCCTCCGGGCCCCTCGACCGGCCCGAAGCCGTGCTCGGGGGCGCTGCGCTCGTCGAGCAGGCCGCGCAGGTGCTCGGCCAGCTCCCCGGGTGTGGCGCGGCTGAACACCAGGCCGGCGGGCAGGGGCGCGCCGACCGCCGCAGCCAGGCGGTTGCGCAGCTCGACCGCCGTCAGCGAGTCCGCCCCCAGCTCCAGAAACCGCCGGTGCTCGCCGATCGCCGCGGCGTCGGAATGGCCGAGCACGTCGGCGGCGTGCGCACGCACCAGCTCCAGCAGGACGCGGGTGCGCTCGGCTTCGGGCCGGGCGGCGAGGTCGCGCGGCAGCCCCGTGCCCCCGCCGCCTTCCGCGGCCGCCGCCGCTCCGCGCCGCGGCGGGCGGACGAGGCCGCGGAACACCGGCGGTATCCGGCCGGTCTCGCGGGCGCGCGCGGCCAGGCCCGCGCGGTCGACGGGCATCGCCACCACGTGCGGTTCGCCCGTGCCGAGGGCGGTGTCCAGCAGTTCCAGGGCCTGGTCGGTCTCCAGCGCCCCGGCGACGCCCTGGCGCCGCATGCGGGCGAGGTCGGCCTCGCCGAGACCGGCGGTCAGCTCGCTGCGGTCGGCCCACAGCCCCCACGACAGGGATGTGGCGGGCAGCCCGCGGCTTCGGCGGTGGACCGCCAGCGCGTCCAGCGCGGTGCTGGCGGCGGCGTAGGAGGCCTGCCCTGCGGCGCCCAGCACCCCCGCGGCCGAGGAGTACAGCACGAAGGCGGCCAGCGGCGCCTCGCGGGTCAGTTCGTGCAGGTTCCAGGCCGCGCCGGCCTTGGCCGCCAGGACGGGTGCGGCGCGCTCGGGCGTGAGCGCGGTGACCGGCGCGTCGTCGAGGACACCGGCGGCGTGCACGACCGCGGTGAGCGGCCGGTCGGCGGGCACGCCGCCGATCACGCCGGCGAGGGCGGCGCGGTCGGCGGCGTCGCAGGCGCGGATGTCGGCCTCGGCGCCCAGCGCCCGCAGGCCCTCGGCCAGCTCCCCGGCGCCGGGGGCGTCGGGACCGCGCCTGCTGGTCAGCAGCAGGCGGCGGACGCCGTGGGTGCGCACCAGGTGGTAGGCGGTGAGCGCGCCCAGGCGGCCGGTGCCTCCGGTGATGAGCACGGTGCCGCGGGGGTCGAGCGGGGTCGGCGTCTCCAGCACGAGCTTGCCGACGTTGCGGCCCTTCTGCAGGCACCGCAGCGCCTCGTGGGCGCGGCCGATCGGCCAGGCGGAGGCGGGCAGGGGCCCCAGCGCGCCCTGCTCGAACAGCCGCAGGACCTCCTGGAGCATCTCCTGGATGCGCTCGGGTCCGCATTCGCCCTCGCCGAGCCGGAAGGCGCGGTAGGTGGTGCCCGGGTGGTCCGCGGCGACCGCCCCGGCGTCGCGGACCTCGGCCTTGCCGATCTCGACGAAGCGCCCGCCCGGCGCCAGCAGCCGCAGGGAGGCGTCGATGTGCGCGCCGGTCAGCGAGTTGAGCACCACGTCCACGCCTGCGCCCCCGCCGAACGCGTCCTCGTAGTCCAGCGTGCGCGAGTCGGCGATGCGGGCGTCGGGGACACCGAATCCGCGCAGCACCGGCCACTTGCCCCGGCCGGCCGTGGCGTAGACCCCGGCGCCCAGGTGGCGGGCCAGCCGCAGCGCCGCCTGGCCCACACCGCCCGCCGCGGAGTGCACGAGCACCCGCTCCCCGGGCCGTACCCGCGCCAGGTCGACCAGGGCGTGGTAAGCGGTCAGGTAGGCGATGGGCGCCGCCGCGGCGTCGGTGTCGCTCCAGTGGCCGGGTACGGCGGCCACCATGCGCCGGTCGGCGACGCCGACGGTTCCGAGGGCGCCGTGCACGATGCCCATCACGCGGTCCCCCGGGGCCAGGTCGGTGACTCCCGCGCCGGTTTCCAGGACCTCGCCGACGCACTCGCTGCCGAACTCGTGCTCGGCGGCGAAGATCCCGAGAGCGAGCAGCACGTCGAGGAAGTTCAGGCCGGCGGCGCGCACCGCGATGCGCACCTCGCCCGCCGTGAGCGGGCGCTGCGCCGCCCGGGCGGGCACCGCCCGCAGCCGGAGGGTGCCGTCGCCGGCGGGTTCGAGCCGCCACGGTTCGGCGCCGGGCGGCGGGACGACCCGGGCGGACTCCACGGCCGCCAGCCTCGGGACGCGGCACGCGCCGCCGCGCACCGCGATCTGGTCCTCGTCGGCGGTCAGCGCGGCGGCGAGCACCCCCGCGGCGGCGCCGTCCGCACCGTCGGCGCCCGGTTCCAGGTCCACCAGGGCGAACCGGCCGGGGTGCTCGCTCTGCGCGCAGCGCACCAGTCCCCACACGGCCGCGCCGGCCGGGTCGGGCTCGGGGCCCTCGGGGGCGGGCCCGTCCCGGCGCCCGTCCCCGCCGGGGGTCCGAGCGGTCGGCTCGGTGCCCACGGCGACCGCCCCGGCGGTCGCCACCACCAGTCGCGCGCCGGCGAGGCGGTCGTCGCCCGGCCAGGCCCGGACGAGCGCGAGGACGTCGGCGACCGCGGTGCGGGCGGCGCCGGCTCCGGAGCCCGGCCGGGCACAGCGGTAGAGCACGACGTCGGGAACCGGCGCGCCCGCTGCCGCTGCCGCGCTCAGTTCGGCGAGGTCGGCGTAGTGGGGCGCGCTGGCGGACAGTACTCCGGCGCCGGCGCGATCCCCCAGACTCGCCCAACCGGACGGCGCCGGAGCCGGCTCGGCGGGAGCCGGCGCCGGGACCCAGTCCACCCGGTAGAGGGGCTGCGTGCCGCGCCCGCCGGCGGCCGAGGCGGAGACCGGCCGGGTCGTGAGGGCCTCGACCGTGAGGACGGGGGCGCCCCGGGGGTCGGCGGCGTGCACGGCGAAGACCCCCTCCTCCAGCCGGGTCAGGCACACGCGCAGCGCGGTGGCGCCTTCGGCGTGCAGCCGCACGCCCTCCCAGCTGAAGGGCAGGCGCGGCGCCGCGTCCGGCCCGTTCCCACCGGAGGCGTCCAGCAGCAGCGGGTGCAGTGCGGCGTCGAGCAGCGCGGGGTGGATCCCGCAGGCCGCCGCCTCGGCGCGGCGTTCGCCGGGCAGGGCGACGTCGGCGTAGAGCCGGTCCCCGCGGCGCCACGCCGCCTTCAGCCCGCGGAAGGCGGGCCCGTAGGCATAGCCCCGCCCCGCCAGGTCGTCGTAGGCGCCGTCCAGCGGCAGGGGCTCGCTTCCCGGCGGCGGCCACGCCCCGGTGGGCCCGCCGGGCGCGGCGCCGGGCGCAGCCGCGTCGTCGGGGGCGAGCGTCCCTTCGGCGTGCACGGTCCAGGCGTCGCCGGCGCCGGGGCCCGACTCCGCCGGGCGGGGGCGGGAGTGCACACTGACGGCGCGGCGGCCGCCTTCCCCCGCGTCGTCGACGCGGACCTGCACCTGCAGGCCGCCGGTCGCCGGCAGCCATAACGGAGTGTGCATCGCCAGCTCCACCAGCCGCGGGCACTCGGCGCGGTCGCCGCCGCGCAGCGCCAGCTCGGCCAGGGCGGTTCCCGGCAGCAGGGCGTCGCCGCCCAGCGCGTGGTCGGCCAGCCACGGCATCCGGTGCAGGGCCAGTTCGCCGGTGAGCAGGAACCCGCGGGTGCCGGCGCGCGAGACGGCGGCGCCCAGCAGCAGGTGGTCCTCGGTGCCGATGCCCAGGGCCGGGTCGGCGCCGCCCGCGCGCCGGGCCCAGTAGCGGCGGTGCTGGAAGGCGTAGGTGGGCAGGTGCACGCGTGCGCTGGGGCGCCGGGCGAGGAGCGCGCCCCAGTCGGGGGCGGCGCCGTGCGCGTAGGCCTCGGCGACGGCGGCGGTGAAGCGCTCCGGACTGCCCTCGTCGCGGCGCAGCGTGGCCACCACCCGCTGCCCGGCCCCGGGCGGGGCGTCGGCCGACTCCGCGGTGCGGGCCACGGCCGCACCCATCACCGGGTGCGGGCTGACCTCGATGAACACGCACGGGTCGGCTTCGGCGAGCGCGCGCACAGCGGGTTCGAACAGCACCGGTCGGCGCAGGTTGGCGAACCAGTAGTCGGCGCCCAGCTCGGCGCCGTCGACGACCTCGCCGCGCACGGTGGAGTGGAAGGGCACGCCGCCCGAGCGCGGCGCCAGTCCCGCCAGCTCCGCGGCGATCGGGCCGCGCAGCACCTCCATCTCGGGAGAGTGGGACGCGAAGGCGGAGGCGACGGGGCGGGCGCTGACGCCCTCCCGCTCGTACTCGGCCCGCACCTCCTCCAGCGCCTGCCGGCGCCCGGAGATGACGACCGACTCCGGGCTGTTCAGCGCGCCGACGCTGAGCGCCTCGCCCCACGGGAGGATCCGCGCGGCGGCCTCCTCGGCCGGCACCGGGACCGCCAGCAGGCCGCCGGTCTCGATCAGCGGGACGGACAGCCGGCTGCGCGCCGCGGCGACGCGGGCGCCGTCCTCCAGCGAGAGCGCGCCGCAGACGCAGGCGGCCGCGATCTCGCCCTGCGAGTGGCCCACCACGGCGTCCGGCCGAACCCCGCAGGCCGACCACAGCTCGGCCAGGGCCACCATCACCGCCCACAGCACAGGCTGGAGCACATCCACCCGCTCCAGCCCCGGTGCACCGGGTTCGCCGCGCAGCACCGCACCCAGCGACCAGTCCACGTGCGGGCCCAGGGCCACTTCGCACTCGGCGATCCGCCCGGAGAAGATTTCGGAGGCCTCCAGCAGTTCGGCCGCCATCCCCGGCCACTGCCCGCCCTGCCCGGGAAACACGAACACGGTCGCGGTGGTCGCACCGGGAGCGCCGCCCTCGCCGCGCACGGTGCCGAACGGGGTCTCGCCGCGCGCGAGGGCGGCCAGCCCGTCCAGGTGCTCGTCGCGGCGGGTGCCGAGCACGACGGCGCGGTGCTCGAAGCGGGCGCGGGTGGTGGCCAGGGAGTAGGCGACGCCGACCGCGTCCGCTTCGGGGTGCTCGGCCAGATACGTATGCAGCCGCTCGGCCTGGGCGCGCAGCGCCTCGGGCGTGCGCGCGCTGATCGGCAGCGGCACCGTCCGCTCTCCTCGCGCCGGGTCCGGTCCGAAGAGGAGGGGCCGGGGGCCGTGCGGTGCCGGGGAGGCGGTCGGCCCGTCGCCGGACGTGTTCCCGGTGCCGCCCGCGTACGGCGGGGCTTCGGGGGCGGCGGGAGGTGCGGGGATCCCGGCGAGTCCGCCGAGGACGCGTCCCCGCGGAGCGCCGGCGGGCTCGCCGGAGGGCGCGGGAAAGTCGTAGGCGTGATCGTGCGGCGGTTCCTCGACGACGACGTGGGCGTTGGTGCCGCTGATCCCGAACGACGACACCCCGCCGATCCGCCGG
>NZ_BAABIK010000032.1:0-65167 GCF_039542725.1 Streptomonospora halophila
AAACAGGCAGTCAACTCCTTGGCTCACAGAACGACATGGCTACGATCCGACTTGTGACCGGGAGCGGCCGGGCGAGCGCGGGCGTCGAGCAGTCGGGGGAGCGGGCGGCCGCGGCGGGGCTCAGCCGGCCTCGGGCGGGCGGTAGGCCACGCCCAGGCCGGCGGCCAGATCGCGCAGCTCCGCCTCGAAGAGGGCCTCCATGTCGTCGGAGACGAAGCCCAGGTGCTGGAAGACCTCCATGCACACGATCCCGTAGAAGCGCACCCAGCAGCTCAGCAGCACGCGCACGGCGCCGGCCGAGGCGCGGTCGCCGCTGAACCCGGTGAGGCTGGCGAAGGCGTCCAGCTGTGCGCACAGGGCGGGCGAGGCCTCCGGCTCGTCGGGGACGGTGAAGCGCCCTTCGGCGATGAGCCGGTCGAACAGGGCGACGAAGGTCGACGCGAACCGCTGGCCCGCCTCGGCGGCGGGGCTCTCCTCGGGCGAGGACGCCGGCGGCGTGCCGGCCGGGCCGAACAGCAGTGCGAACTCGGGCCGGTTGGCCAGCCCCCACGCGCGCACGGCGCGCAGCGCGGCCAGCAGGCGGCCGTCGGTGTCGGGCTCGGGCTGCGCGGCCTCCGCCGCGTCCACGGCGGCACCGAGCTCGGCGAAGAGCTCGGCCTGCAGCGCCTCCAGCAGGTCGTTGAGACTCGCGAAGTAGCGGTACAGGCCCGGCGCGGTCATGCCCATCTCCCGGGCGATGGCGCGCAGGGACACGCCTGATGCCCCGTGGGCGGTCAGGTGCCGCCGCGCGATCTCCTTGATCTCGCGCGATGTGGCCTGGCGCACACGTTCGCGCCGAGAGCCCGAAGGTGCGTTCTCGACCTGGTGAAATGCGGGCTGTCTGGTCAAACCTCGTCCTTCTCGGCCCCCGCCGGGCGTTCCGGGAGGCCGTGTAGGAGATTAGTGTGGCGGAACAGGCGAACCGTGAACAGCGTGTTCTCCGGTGAACGTCGTAATCCGCTAACGGTGTTCACGTTTCTCCCACTCTACGTTGCGCGACGATGGGGAATAGGACATGTTCGCAGCTCTCGGCCGCTTCGGCTACCGGTGGCGGATCACGGTGCTCGCCGCCACGGCGGTGTTCGCCGCATTCTCCGCGTTCTGGGGGACCGGCCTCTTCGGCGCCGTCAGCGACGGCGGGTTCGAAGCGCCCGGCGCCGAGTCCTCCCGCGCGAGCGAGCTGCTGGCAAAGGAGCTGGGCCACGACGCCGTCGACGTCGTGGCCGTCTACCGCAGCGACGAGATCCGCATCGACAACCCCTCCTTCGCCGCCCAGATCGAGAAGCTGCGCGAGGACCTGCCCGACGACCGCATCAAGTCGATGCAGACCTATCTCGACGACGACCTCAGCAGGACCGAGCGCGGCATCCTGGTCTCCGAGGACCGGCACGCGACCTATGTGCCCATCACGCTGGCCGGCGGCTCCGACGCCGAGCGCATGCACAACTACGAGGCGATCAAGGAGGAGCTGGACGCCGGGCCGCTGGACACCAGCCTCGGCGGCGAGGTCGCCATCCAGCAGGAGCTCTCCGCCAAGGCCGAGAGCGACGTGGTGCGCGCCGAGCTGATCTCCCTGCCGGTGCTGCTCGTGCTGCTGGTGACGATCTTCGGCGGCGTGGTCGCGGCGCTGATGCCGCTGGCCGTCGGCGGGCTGGCGATCCTGGGTTCGCTGACGCTGCTGCGCGCGCTCACCCACGTCACCGAGGTCTCGGTGTTCGCCGTCAACGTCGCCACGATTCTGGGACTGGGCCTGGCCATCGACTACGGGCTCTTCATGGTCAGCCGGTTCCGCGAGGAGCTGGCGCGCGGTGCCGAGGTCGGCGAGGCGGTGCCGCGCACCCTGTCGACCGCCGGGCGCACCGTCGCCTTCTCCGGGGTCACGGTGATGATCGCCTTCGCCGGGCTGCTGTTCTTCCCCCAGCCGATCCTGCGCTCCATCGGCCTGGGCGGCATCGCCGTGGTGCTCTTCGACGTGCTCGCGGCCCTGGTCGCCCTGCCCGCGCTGCTGTCGGTGGCCGGCCGGCGCATCGACGCGCTGCGCCTGTTCGGCCGCCGCCGGCGCCGCGCGGCGCTGCAGGAGGCCGGCGGGCAGCAGGGCCGTACTCCCGAGGCCCGCCACCGCCAGGGCGGCTGGGCGCGCCTGGCCCACAGCGTCATGCGCCGTCCGGCGCTCTACCTGGTCACCGTCGGCGCGGTGCTGCTGGTCTTCGCCTCGTCGCTGGCCTACACCGAGCTGGGCTCCACCGACCAGCGCTACCTGCCCCAGGAGGCCGGCAGCCGCCAGGCCATGGAGTCGCTGCGCGAGGACTTCCCGGCCGGGGGCATCGGGCGCATCGACGTCGCCGTCACCGGCGGCGCCGGCCAGGAGGCCCTGTCCGACTTCGCCGACCGCCTGGGCCGGCTGGACGGCGCCGAAGCCGCCGAGGTCGCCCGCACCGGGGACGGCGTCGCGCACATCACCGTGGCCTACGAGGGTGACGCCGACGACCCGGCCACCGCCGAGCTGGTGCGCGACGTCCGCGGCGCCGCACCGCCGCAGGGCGCCGACGAGGTCCTGGTGGGCGGGGCCGCCGCCATGCAGATCGACAACGTCGCCGCGATCGTCGACGCTCTGCCCGCGACTCTGGTGTTCGTGGTGGCGGTGACGCTGGTACTGCTGTTCCTGGCTTTCGGATCGGTCGTGCTGCCCGTCAAGGCCGTGGTGATGGGCGCGCTGTCGCTGGGCGCCTCGCTGGGTGTGGTCGTGTGGGGCTTCCAGGAGGGCCACCTCTCGGGCCTGCTGGACTTCACCGCGGTCGGCACCATCGACCCGACGTTCATCGTGCTGATCGTCATCATGGCGTTCGGCCTGGCCATGGACTACGAGCTGTTCCTGCTCAGCCGCGTCCGCGAGGAGTTCGCGCGCACCGGCGACAACCCGCACTCGGTGGCGACCGGGCTGCAGCGCACCGGTGGCATCATCACCAGCGCCGCCGTGCTGCTGGTCGTCGTGCTCGCCGCGATGGGCACCTCCGACCTGCTCTTCCTCAAGATCATGGGAATCGGGCTGGCCATGGCCGTGGTCGTCGACGCCACGCTGGTGCGCGCGCTGCTGGTGCCGGCCACCATGCGGCTGCTGGGCCGCGCCAACTGGTGGCTGCCCGCGCCGCTGCGCCGCCTGCACGACCGGATCGGCATCACCGAGGGCGAGGACACCGGCGAGGAGGAGCCGCGCGACCGCGAGCGCGAGCCCGCGCGGGTGGGCTGAGCCGGCGGGCACCGCCGGCGCTCGGGAGGCGCGCGGGAGGCGCGCGAGAGGCGCGCGCCGCTCAGACGTGGTCGCCGCGGGGATCGCGGAGGTCCTCGAAGCGCAGCCCGGGCCGGTGGGCGTGCGCGGCCTCGACGATCTCGTCGAGGCTGTGGTTCCAGGTGGGCCGCACACGCACGGCGTGGTCGGTTCGCCAGGGCGGCGGTGTGCGGAACGGCCGGTCGGCCTCGCTGGTGGGCACGAAGTCCAGGTAGTGCATGCTAACCGTGCCTCCGCGGTGGGGCACGACCTGGGTGCAGGCGCGCAGCAGCGCGACGTCGCGCCAGGGCAGCACGATGTCCTCGCGGGCCGAGCGCGGCCAGGGCGCGGGGAACCGCGCCGCCTCGCCGTCGAGCACCAGGACGGGGCGCGGCGAGAGCAGGCGGGCGATCGAGACGACGCCCGCTCCGCCGAACACGAGGACCGCCAGGAAGCCCATGACGACGTCGACCAGGCCGCCGCGCAGCATCAGGGCGACGCCGGTGCCGGTGAACACGGTGCATGCGACAGCCAGCCACGCCCCCTCCCACGTAACGCGGAAGCGGTTGGTGAGGACGAAGGGTGCCGTCGCGCCCGCCATGCCCCCCAGCATAGGACTTCAGGCGCCGTGCGTCTCGGGTGCGGGCGGGGGAGCCGCGGGACAGCGGAGCGGAGGAGGGGCGGGAGAGGACCGGCGCGGGCGCGTTCGGCCTCGGAAAACGCCCGGTCCGCGGCGCGCGGTGCGCGCCGGCGGTGCCGGTCCCGCGGCGGAGCGCAGGACCGGCCCGTGCCGGGGCGGGCGGGTCAGACCGCCTTCGGGCCGTCCGGGTGGAACCGGGCCCCGTTGACCTTCTCCGCGATGCCGGAGCGGTCCAGGTAGGGCGTGATCCCGCCGAGATGGAAGGGCCAGCCGGCCCCGGTGATCAGGCACAGGTCGATGTCGGCCGGCTCGGCCACCACGCCCTCGTCGAGCATGATGCGGATCTCGCGGGCCAGCGCCTCCAGCGCCCGCTGCTTGATCTCCTCCTCGCCCGAGGCGTTGTCGCCGCCGCCGGCGAACATCTTTCGCACCTCGGGGTCGATCTGGAGGTCGGAACCGAAGATCTCCGTCCGGCCCGAATCGACGAGCCGGCGCAGCTGGCCGGAGACGCCGAAGCGGTCCGGGAACGCCTCGTGCAGCGTCTCCGACACGTGCAGGGCGACGGCGGGGCCCACCAGCTGCAGCAGCATCAGCGGCGACATCGGCAGTCCCAGCGGCGCCACCGCGCGGTCGGCGGCCTCGGGCTCGGTGCCCTCCTCCACGGCGCCGAGCACCTCGCCCATGAACAGGGTGAGCAGCCGGTTGACGACGAAGGCGGGCGCGTCCTTGCACAGCACGGCCGTCTTCTTCAGCTGCTTGGCGGTGGCGAAGGCGGTCGCCAGGGTCGCGTCGTCGGTGCGCTCGCCGCGGACGACCTCCAGCAGCGGCAGCACCGCGACCGGGTTGAAGAAGTGGAAGCCGACGACCCGCTCGGGGTGGCGCAGCTTCGCGGCCATCTCGGTGACCGACAGCGAGGAGGTGTTCGTGGCCAGCACCGCCTCCGGCGAGACCACCGCCTCCACCTGGGCGAAGACGTCCTGCTTGACCGACATGCGCTCGAAGACGGCCTCGATGACGAAGTCGGCGTCGGCGAAGGCGTCCATGGTCAGCGAACCGCTGACCTGGGACTTGAGCCGGTTGGCCTTGTCGGCGCTGACGCGGCCCTTGGCCAGCAGCTTGTCCACCTCGCCGTGCACGTAGTCCACGCCGCGGTCCAGCCGCTCCTGGTCCAGGTCGGTCAGCACCACCGGCACGTCCAGGCGCCGGGCGAACAGCAGGGCGAGCTGGCCGGCCATCAGGCCGGCGCCGACCACGCCGACCTTGGTGACCGGGCGGGCCAGCGACGGGTCGGGCGCGCCGGCAGGGCGCCGCGCGCGCTTCTGGTTGAGGTCGAAGGCATAGAGGCCGGCGGTGAGCTCCTCGCTCATGATCAGGTCGGCCAGCGCCTCGTCCTCGGCGGCGAAGCCCTCGTCGCGGCTGCGGTCCTTGGCGGCCGCGACCAGCTCCAGCGCGCGCACCGGCGCCGGCGCGGCGCCGCGCAGCTTCCCCTCCAGCATGAAGCGGGCGTTGTCGATCGCCTGGTCCCAGGCCCGGCCGGTGTCGACCTCGGGCCGCTCGACCGTGATCTCACCCTTGACGACCTGCGCGGCCCAGCGCAGCGACTCCTCGACGAAGTCGGCGGGCTCGAACATCGCGTCGGCGATGCCCATCGAGCGGACCTGGGGGCCCTTGATCGTCTTGTTCTGGGCAAGCGGGTTGTCGATGACGATCTTCAGCGCCTGCTCGGCCCCGATGAGCCTGGGCAGCAGGTAGGTGCCGCCCCAGCCCGGCACCAGGCCCAGGAACGCCTCCGGCAGCGCGAAGGCCGGCACGCCCGAGGACACGGTGCGGTACCGGCAGTGCAGCGCCGCCTCGACGCCGCCGCCCATGGCCGCGCCGTTGACGAAGGCGAAGGTGGGCACGTCCAGCTCGCCGAGCTTGCGGAAGACGTCGTGGCCCAGCTTGGCCACCGCGTAGGCCTGGTCGCGGTTCTGCACCTGCGGTACGCCGGTCAGGTCGGCGCCCACAGCGAAGATGAACGGTTTGCCGGTGACGGCCACGGCGGTGATGTCGGTGCGGGCGCGCGCGGCCTCGATCGCGTCGTCGAGGCTGAGCAGCCCGGCCGGGCCGAAGGTGTTGGGCTTGGTGTGGTCGTGCCCGTTGTCCAGGGTGATCAGCACCGCCTTGCCGGCGCCGTACGGAAGCTGGACGTCGCGGGAGAGCGCGCGGGTGACCACCTCATCGGCGAAGACCTCGCGCAGGGCCTCACGGGAGACGGGGGCGCCGCCCGCGCCCCGCTCGTCGGTGCCGCTCACTTGGCGCTCCCTTCCCAGTTGGTGTTCTCCCAGAGCACGGTCCCGCCCATGCCCATACCCACGCACATGGTCGTGAGGCCGTAGCGGACGTCGGGACGCTCGGCGAACAGGCGCGAGAGCTGCATCATCAGCCGCACGCCCGAGGACGCCAGCGGGTGGCCCAGCGCGATCGCGCCGCCCCACGGATTCACGCGGGCGTCGTCGTCGGCGAGGCCGAAGTGCTCCAAGAAGGCCAGGACCTGCACGGCGAAGGCCTCGTTGATCTCGATCAGGCCGATCTCGTCCATGCTCATGCCCTGCCGCCGCAGCAGGCGCTCGGTGGCCGGCACCGGACCCTCGCCCATCACCTCGGGGTCGACCCCGGCGAAGGAGAAGTCCACCAGGCGCATGCGGGCGTCCAGGCCCAGGTCGGCGGCGACGTCCTCGGCGGCGATGATCGCGCCGGTGGCGCCGTCGTTGAGACCGGCGGCGTTGCCCGGCGTGACGTTGCCGTGGGCGCGGAAGGGCGTCTTCAGCCCGGCCAGGCCCTCCAGCGTGGTCTCGGGGCGCGGCGGCTCGTCGGCGGTGGCCAGCCCGTAACCCCGCTCGGCCGAGCGTACGAGCACCTCGACCAGGTCCTGCTGGATCCTGCCGTCCGCGTAGGCCTTGGCGACCTTCTCCTGGCTGCGCAGGGCGTAGGCGTCGGCCCGCTCCTTGGTGATGGAGGGGTAGCGGTCGTGCAGGTTCTCCGCGGTGTTGCCCATGACCAGGGCGGAGGGGTCCACCAGCTTCTCCGAGAGGAAGCGCGGGTTGGGGTCGACGCCCTCGCCCATCGGGTGGCGGCCCATGTGCTCGACGCCGCCGGCGATGGCCACGTCGTAGGCGCCGAAGGAGATGCCCGCTCCGCTGGTGGTGACGGCCGTCATCGCGCCCGCGCACATGCGGTCGATGGCGTAGCCGGGGACGCTGCGGGGCAGCCCGGCCAGCAGCGCGGCGCTGCGGCCGATGGTCAGCCCCTGGTCGCCGATCTGGGTGGTGGCGGCGATGGCCACCTCGTCCACACGCTCCGGCGGCAGGCCGGGGTTGCGGCGCAGTAGCTCGCGGATGACGCGCACGACGAGGTCGTCGGCGCGTGTCTCGGCGTAGAGGCCCTTGCCGGCCTTGCCGAACGGAGTCCTTGCTCCATCGACAAAAACGACATCGCGGGCAGTTCGCGGCACGATTTGCCCTCCTGGTTCCAACGGACGGGTGACCGGTACGAGCACATGCTACTCGCCGGTAACTAGTGCGGCGAGCAGGGCCCGCGAGCGCCGCCGTGTCCGAGAAAAAACCGCGCCCCCGGCGGGAGGGGGGCTCCCCGTGTCCGCATCCGGCCACCTCCGGCGCCCCCGCACGCCGGTCCGCAAGAACCGCTGTCCCGAGCCCGAGCTTGAGCGGCTACTCAGGGCGGCGGAGCGAAATAGCCGGAGAACCGGAGGCGGAAAGCATTTCCGAATGCACTCTCCGTGTCCGAGGGGGTGCTTCAAGGCGATCGCTTCGGCGCCTTCAGGCCCCGACCCGAAGAACACCATCCGACAGCTTCGGCGGAGCACCTGCTGGGAGGACTGACGTGAAGTACCACATCGCGATGGCCCTCAGCTTCACCGCCGCCGGCGGATTGGCGGCTTCCGGCACGCCGGAGAGCTTCGACGCCTTCGTGGACCGCGTCGCCGACGAACTCTTCGATCTCGAAGCCGCCATGGGCAATGTCCACGACCCCGGCGTCGCCGGTCGGCTCACCGATCGCAGGATGTCGATCACCCTGGTGATCGAAGCCCGCACGCCGGAAGACGGCGCTCCGTTCTTCCTCACCACCGTGCGTACCGCTCTGCACGCCGCAGGCGCGGGTACCGGCAATCGGCCGGCCTTCGAGCCGGCTCAGGCCCCGGCCGCCGGCGGGGTCGAGCTGACGGCTGCGTAGGTGCCGCTCCGGTGGCGGCCCTCGGCTTGAGGGCCCCGTGGGCGGGAGGGGGCCTGGTCAGAAGAGGGCGGCGGCCTCGCGGTGGCGGCCCAGGGCGCTGAGGGCGCCGGCCAGGTCGCGGCGCATGCGCAGGGTCAGCATGCGGATGTCGGGGTCGCCCGCCGCCGAGAGCCCGTTGAAGTAGGCCGTACGCAGCGTCTCGACCGCGTCCTCCAGGCGCCCCGCCTGCGTGTAGGCGCGGCCCAGCCGGTGCTGGACGAGGAGGTGGTCCAGGTGGCGCGCGCCCAGGCGGCGGCGCCGCTGGGCCAAGACCATGCGCAGCTGCTGGATGCCGTCCTCGTCGCGGCCCACGGAGGCGCAGGCCAGGCTCAGGCCCAAGCGCAGGTCCTCGCGCGCCTCGGGGACTCCCGCGTCCTCGATGGCCTTCTCGTAGTGCGCGATCGCCGCGTCGTAGCGCCCGCTCTTGCGGTAGTTGATGGCCAGCCGGCTGCGCGCGGCGACCGTGTCGCCCGCCACCGGGCCAAGGTGCTCGTCGCGGCGCTTGAGCAGGGTCTCCCACTGCTCGGCGGCGTCGGCGTGGCGCCCGGAGTCCTCGTAGCTCCAGGCCAGGTTCTCCCGGATGACGTCGGTTTGCCCGTGGTCCTCGCCGTAGTGGACCGCGGCGTCGAGCAGGGCCTGCTCGAACTGGGCGACGGCCGCCTCGCGCCGGCCGATCTGGGCGTACTTGCTCGCGAGGTTGTTGCGCGAGGTGATGGTGCGCGGGTGGTCGGAGCCCAGGGCGGCGACGTGCTCCTGCAGGATCTGCTCCAGCGCGGCGGCGCGCAGCGCCGGGGTGCGCCCGTGCTCTCCGTCGGCCGAGCGGGTGGAGGTCCCCGGCTCAGCGGGAGCGAAGCCGGCCCTGTTCAGCAGTGAACGCCAGAACGCCATAAGCCTCACCCCCCAATCGGTAACACCGCTCGCACGCCACGGAACCTCGCCACTTCGCATCAAGAACAGCACGATTCCATAACATAATCCGCCCTCCGGTTGATGCGAGATAAAGGCGCGGGGTCCCGAGTGGTGATCTAAGCCACAATTCGCCTCATCAGCGTAAACAGGGGGTTTAACAACGCCATCGACGGACAAAGGAGCGACCCGCCGTACCCGAGCGGGTACGAGCAGGCGCGCGAACGCGCGGAGCGGGCCGCCGACGGCTCAGTCGGCCGCCCGGCGCAGCGCCTCCGCGAGCCGTTCCGCGGTGAGGCCGACCTGCCACTCGCGGGCGTGGTGCTCGCGCAGGTGCTCGGCGACCGACCCGGCGTCGGTGTGCTCGGGCGGCGACCAGGCCAGCCGGCGGACGGTGTCGGGCTGCAGGAGGTTCTCCGCCGGCATCGCGATCCGCTCGGCGACGGCCGAGAGGTCCGCGCGCACCGCCTCCAGGCGCCGCGCGGCGGCGGGGTCGCGGTCGGCCCAGCGGTTGGTGGCCGGCGGGCCGTCGCCCGGGGCGCTGGGCTGGGGCAGCTCGGCCGCCGGCATGCCGCGCACGCGGTTGACCGCCTTGAGCCAGTTGGGGACGTACCGGCGGGCCAGCCGCACGCTGAACGGCTTGATCGCGGTGAGCTGCGGAGCGGTGGCGGGCATCGCCGTCGCGGCCTCGACGATCGCGGAGTCGGGGAGCACCCGGCCCGGCGAGATGTCGCGCTCGCGGGCGATGCGGTCGCGCTCCAGCCACAGTTCGCGCACCACGCCCAGTCCCCGCTGGTTGCGCACCCGGTGGATGCCGGAGGTGCGGCGCCAGGGGTCGGGCCGGGGCTCCTTGGGCGGGGCCTGGAGCACCCAGGAGAACTCCTCGCGCGCCCATTCCAGCTTCCCGGCCTCCTCCAGCTCGCCCTGCAGCGCGTCGCGCAGGTCCACCAGGACCTCCACGTCCAGCGCGGCGTAGGTCAGCCAGTCCTCGGGCAGCGGGCGCACCGACCAGTCCACCGCCGAGTGCTCCTTGGCCAGGCGCAGCCCCAGGACGCGCTCCACCATCGAGCCCAGGCCCACCTTCTGGTAGCCCAGCAGCCGCCCGGCCAGCTCGGTGTCGAACAGCCGGGCGGGCTTCAGCCCGACCTCGCTGAGGCACGGGAGGTCCTGGTGCGCGGCGTGCAGCACAGTCTCCACACCGGACAGCGCGGCGTCCAGGCCCGACAGGTCCGGGCAGGCCACCGGGTCGATCAGCGCGGAGCCGGCGTCGGCGCGGCGCAGCTGGACCAGGTAGGCGCGCTGGCCGTAGCGGTAGCCCGACGCCCGCTCGGCGTCGACGGCCACCGGTCCCGTGCCCGCGGCGAACGCCTCGGCGACCCGGTCCAGGCGCGCGGAGTCGGCGACCACCGGCGGCAGCCCTTCGCGCGGTTCGCGCAGCAGCGGCGCCTCGGGTTCGGCCTCCTCGCGCGCATCGCCCTGCCCGTTGTCCGGATCGGGGGTACCTGTCTTCGAGTTCAGCACGTTCGCCACCCCTCCACGGTATGCGCTCGCCGCGCCGCGGGCGCGCCCGGAGCGCGCTTGCGCGGACGCGGCACGGTGACCGGCCCCGCGGCGGTCGGCCGGTGCGCGCGGCCCGGACGCCGCTGCGGTGGGGGTTCGGGCCCTATCAGAGCGCCGGTGCGCTCACCCCTCGGCGCGCCCGCGCCGCTGGGTGATATCGGCGACGTCGACCGGCGGGAGGCCCGCGGCGGCCGACAGCAGGTCCAGCCACACCTCCATGTCGGCCGACAGCTCCTCCGCGTCGGGCGACCACGAGGCGCGCAGCTCCAGTTCGGTGGTCACCGGCTGGTCGGCCTTGTCGGCGAAGCCCTCGGTCGTGGCGCGGGTGACGGTGCCGCTGAGCCCGCGGTGCGGGGCCCCGCGCCCCTCCAGCGCCTCGGTCAGCCAACTCCAGGCGACCTGGCCGAGCAGGGGGTCGGCGGCGATCTCGGTCTCCAGGTCGGCACTGACCCAGACCACGACGCGGAAGGGGGTGGGCCAGTCGCGGGTGCCTTCCGGGTCGTAGAGGACGATCAGCCGGCCGAACGCGGCGTCCTCGTCCTCGGAGCGGACGGTGGCCGACATGGCCACGGCGTGCGGGGCGAGGCGCTTGGGGGCGGGGATGTCCTCGACCGCGATCTCCGCTCGGACCGCGGGTGCGCGCAGACTCTCGACCGCTCGTCGGAACGCGGGTGGCGCGTCATCGACCCTACCGAGAGGGGGCATGATGGAAACGACAGCCTTAATCTTGTTTGCGGGGCACTGGCAGCACCGGAGACCGCGACCCGTGCGCCTGGAAAGCTGACGGACGCACGTCCGCGGCCCGCCGCCGAAGCAGAGCGCACCGGAGGTTGCGGCGCGTGACGGCGGGTACCCCATGACGGTGGCACGAGTCACGGGCCATCACGCGGAGTTTTTCCGGCGTGTCGGCCATTTGTAATGATCTTGGGACCGGGCGCGGCGGGGGGTCGGCCGCGAGGCAAGCGGGCCGGCGGCGCGCCTCGACCGCCGAGCGGGTGCGCGGAGTTCCGGGGCCGGGCCGCCCGCCGCCGCGCGCGCCTCCACGGCCGGATCGGTCCGGGGCCCCGCGCGGGTCCGCGGAGCGGACACGGGCGCTCCGCGCGCATGGCACGATCGAGGTGTGACGCTGCACGACTCTCCATTCCTCCGCGCCTGCCGGCGCCTGCCGGTGCCGCACACGCCGGTGTGGTTCATGCGCCAGGCGGGGCGCTCACTGCCCGAATACCGCAGGGTACGCGCCGACGTGCCCATGCTCGACGCGTGCGCGCGGCCCGACATGATCGTCGAGATCACGATGCAGCCGGTGCGCCGCTACGACGTCGACGCCGCCATCTACTTCAGCGACATCGTCGTGCCCCTCAGGGCGATCGGCATCGACCTGGACATCAAGCCCGGCCTGGGACCCGTCGTCGACGAGCCCATCCGCGGCGCCGAAGGGGTCAAGCGGCTGCGCCCGCTCGAACCCGGCGACGTCCCCTTCGTCACCGAGGCCGTCGGCGAGCTGGTGCGCGAACTCGGCGACCGCCCGCTGATCGGCTTCGCGGGCGGACCCTTCACCCTCGCCTCGTACCTGATCGAGGGCGGGCCCTCCAAGAACCACGAGCACACCAAGGCGCTGATGTACGGCGACCCGCAGCTGTGGGCCGACCTGATGCAGCGCCTGGCCGCCATCACCGTGGAGTTCCTCCGCGTCCAGGCCGCCGCCGGAGCGGGCGCGGTGCAGCTGTTCGACTCCTGGGTGGGCGCGCTCAGCGCCGACGACTACCGCGAGTCCGTGCTGCCATACACCGCCTGGATTTTCGAGCGCCTGGCCGAGCTGGACGTCCCGCGCATCCACTTCGGCGTGGGCACCGGCGAGCTGCTCAGCCTGCTCAGCGAGGCCGGCGCCGACGTGGTCGGCGTGGACTGGCGGGTGCCGCTGGACAAGGCCGCCCAACGGGTGCAGCCGGGCACCGCGCTGCAGGGCAACCTCGACCCCGCGACGCTGTTCGCGCCCTGGGACGCGGTCGCCCGCCGGACCTCCGACGTCCTCTCCGCCGGTTCCGCGGCCGAGGGCCACGTGTTCAACCTGGGCCACGGCGTGCTGCCCGACACCGACCCGGACGTCCTCGCCCGCCTGACGGAGTACGTCCACACCGCGACGGCCCGCTAGCGGCGGGACCCCGGTGCGCCGTCCGGGCGGCCGGGGCCCCGAGTAGGGGACGTGCCTTCAGTCGGAGCCGGTGCCACGACCGCCGTCGGCCGGGGGCCCGCTGCCGGGTCGGCCGCGGCCGCCGTCCTCGGGCGCGCCGCCGTCGGCGTCGTCCGCCCGGGAGCCGGCGCCCGCGTCCGGGTCCGGGCCGCCGGCAGGTCCCGCGCCTTCGGCCTCTCCGCTGTCCGGCCCCGACCGGTGCGCAGCGCCGACCGCGGTCGGCACCGGCTCCGCGCCCGCTCCCCGGGCGGAGCGCCGGCGGCGCCACAGCAGCCACGCCGGCGTGCCGACCGCCGCGCCGAGCGCGACGAACGGCAGCAGCCAGCCGACCGCGACAGAGGCCGCCTGCGCGACGTCCACCAGTGCCCGCCAGCCGCGCAGCAGGCCGCCGAGGAATCCGATCGAGTCGTCCGCCGGCTCCTCCACATACGTCTCCGGCGGCGCCAGATCCAGACGCACGGTCCCGTAGGAGGTCTGCTGGGCGAGGGACTCCTGGCGGGCCTGCAGCGCCTCCAGGTCCTGCTGGCGCGTGCTGATCTGCTCCTCGACCGCCAGCACGTCCTCCACGGACTCGGCCTCGTCGAGCAGTTCGCGCAGCCGCTCCAGGGACGCCTCGGCCGACTCCACCCGGCTGTCGACGTCGGCGACCTGCTCGGTGACGTCCTCGACCCTGCGGTCCAGGCTGGACCGGGTGCCCAGGCCGGCCAGCTCCTCCAGCGCCTCCTCGTAGCGCTTCTGCGGCACGTGCAGCGTCAGCGAGGCGTGCGGAGGGCTGCCCTCGGTGGTCTGCACGTTCTCCGCGGCGACGTAGCCTCCGGTCGACTCCGTCCAGTCGACGGCCTCCTCGGCCGCTCCGCGCACGTTCTCGACCTCGACCGAGAGGTCGGCGGTGTGGACCAGGTCGCGTTCGGCGACGGGCACGTCCGCCGCGAGCTGCGAACCGGGGCCGTCCCCGGCCGCGTCCCCCTGCGCCTGGGCGCCGGGCTCGGCGGGGGCGGCCCTCTCGCCGCTCCCGCCGTCGGCGGAGCCGGCCGACGACGCGTCGCCCGCGGATCCCCCCGAGGTCGTGCAGCCGGCCAAAGCAGCGACTACGGCCAGGAGAGCCGCGGCGGCGGCGCGCGCCGTCCGGCTCCGATGAAGCGGTGGAGCGTGTGCGTGTGCGTGTGCGTGTGTGGGAAGCATGGCCGTTGGACGCCCGCCCCCGAAGGCCGCGTTTCGGCAGCCGGGTTGCGGCTTGGTCACGTCCGCTCCCCGGCGCACCGCGCGCCGCCGCGGTCGCAGAAGCCACACACCGACCCCGCGCACACCGCCGCCGGGCATCTGGAAAGCTGGGAGCATGCAGCGCAGACAGCACGTCGTCGTCGTGGGTGCCGGGGTCTCGGGGCTCACCGCCGCCTACCGGCTGGGGCGCGCAGGAGCCGAGGTCACCGTGCTGGAGGCGGCGCCGCGCGCGGGCGGCAAGCTGTACGCCTCGCCGGTGGCCGGCGTCCCGGTCGACGCCGGCGCGGAGTCGGTGCTGGCGCGCCGCCCCGAAGCGCTGGACCTGATCGACGAACTGGGGCTGGCCGACCGCGTCGAGCACCCGGCGCCGCTGCCCGCCGCCATCTACAGCCGCGGCCGCCTGCGCGCCTTTCCCCGGGGCCAGGTTATGGGCGTGCCCGGCGATTTGGCCGCGCTCGCCCGCAGCGGCGTGCTGTCCGTTTCCGGCGTGCTGCGCGCCGGCCTCGACCGCGTACTGCCCCGAACCCGATTGGAGGGCGACCCCACGGTGGCCGGCTACATCGGCGCCCGGATGGGCGGCGAGGTCGTCGAGCGCCTGGTCGAGCCGATGCTGGGCGGCGTCTACGCCGGGCGCGCCGAGCGGCTCTCGCTGGACTCCACGCTGCCCCAGCTCGCCCCGCTGGCCCGTGAGGAGCGCTCGCTGGCCCGCGCCGTGCGCCGCGCGGCCCGGCAGCAGCGCGCGCAGGCCCGCCCCGGCGCCCCCGCCTTCGCCACCCTGCGCGGCGGGATCGCGACACTGGTCGACGCCCTGGCCGCCGGAAGCGGAGCACGCGTCGAGACCTCGGCGACCGTGCGCAAGCTGCAGCGCGCCCCCTCCGGCGGATGGACGCTCACCGTCGGGGCCGCGGCGCCCGACGCCCCCGCCTCGGCGCCCCGCGAGGTCGCCGCCGACGCCGTCGTGCTGGCGTGTCCCGCGCCGGCCGCCGCCAGGCTGCTGCGGCCCCTCGCCCCGGCCGCCGCGGACGGGCTCGCGGGAATCGAGTACGCGAGCATGGCCGTCGTGACCCTGGCCTACCCCCGGGCAGCGTTCTCCCGCCCGCCCTCCGGCAGCGGCTTTTTGGTGTCGGCCCGCGAAGGACTGAGCATCAAGGCCGCCACCTTCAGCAGCCTGAAGTGGCCGTGGCTGGCCGAGGCGCTGGAGGGGGCCGGCCGCGACGCGCGCACGGTGCTCGTGCGGTGCTCGATCGGGCGCGCGGGGGAGGAGGCGCGGTTGCAGCGCAGCGACGACGAGCTCGCCGCGGCGGCCGCCGCCGACCTCGCCGCCGTCTGCGGGATCACCGGGGCCCCCGCTGAGCAGCGGGTCACCCGCTGGGGCGGCGGGATCCCCCAGTACGACACCGGCCACGCGGCCCGGGTGGAGCGCATCCGGGCCGGGGCGGCCGGCCTCGGCGGCGTCGCCGTATGCGGCGCCGCCTACGACGGGGTGGGAATCCCCGCCTGCATCGCCGGCGCGTCCCGCGCCGCCGAGGACGTCCTGGCGCCCGCGCCCGGCCCCGCCGGCGGAGGAGCGCAGGCGCCCACGAGAACCGACCCGACAAGGAGCCATCCGTGACCACGGGGCAGCACAGCCAAGGCGCGGACGACGCGCAGGACCTCAACCAGCTCATCCGCTACACCATGTGGTCGGTGTTCAAGGCCGGCGACCTCTCCGGCGCGGACCGCGGCGCCGCGGGGGAGGAGCTGGCCGCGCTGTTCGACGGTGCGGAGCAGAAGAGGGTGACCACGCGCGGCTGCTACGACGTGCAGGGCTTCCGCGCCGACGCCGACATGATGTTCTGGTGGGTCGGCGAGACCAGCGAAGCGGTCCAGGAGATGTACGCGTCCTTCCGCCGCACCCGGCTGGGCCGGCTGAGCACGCCGGTGTGGTCGGTGGTGGGCCTGCACCGCCCGGCCGAGTTCAACCGCAGCCACGTCCCGGCCTTCCTCGCCGGCGAGGAGCCCCGCGAGCACCTGTGCATCTACCCGTTCGTGCGCTCCTACGAGTGGTACCTGCTGCCCGACGAGGAGCGCCGCGCGATGCTGGCCGAGCACGGCAGGATGGCCGGCCCCTACCCCGACGTGCGGGCCAACACGGTCTCGACCTTCGCGCTGAGCGACTACGAGTGGATGCTGGCCTTCGAGGCCGACGAGCTGCACCGCATCGTCGACCTGATGCGCCACCTGCGCGGCGCCGAGGCGCGCCGCCACACGCGGCTGGAGGTGCCGTTCTACACCGGCCGCCGCAAGAGCCCGGCCGAGCTGGTCGAGGCGCTGGCCTGAGACCGGCCCCGGGCGGGCGGCGCCGAGCGCCACCGCCCGGGCGGCGGGCGGCCGGGGAGCCCCGGCCGCCCGCCGCGGCGTTCGTCCCTCAGTCCGCGGGGCCGCCCGGCGGCGGCAGAGGGCTCTGGGGCACGCTCAGACGCGCGTGGCGGCGCGTGGTGAGCAGGTAGACCGGTACGGCCGCCAGGAGCACCAGCACGAGGCTGGAGCCGGAGTACAGCAGCGCCGTGCCGGCGGGCGCGTCCATCGCCCAGGCGGTCAGGCACGCGACGCTGCCCGCGATCCACACCAGCACCGCGTAGGCCATCCGCCCGCGGGGCTTGGGGTACTCGATGCGGCTGACCATGAGCCAGGCCACCGCCACGACCGCCGCCGATCCCAGGAGCACGGGCGGGTCCAGCAGCACGACGGTGATCACGGCCATGGCGCCGAAGGGGCTGGGCAGCCCGGTGAAGTTGCCGCAGCCCGGGCTCTGGCAGGAGAAGCGCGCCAGGCGCACCACGACCGCCAGCAGCACCGCGGCGGCCGCCGCGACGGGCAGCGCCCCTCCGCCGCCGAGCGTCCCCCAGGCCACCACGAAGAACGCGGGCGCGAACCCGAAGCTGATCACGTCGGCGAGGTTGTCCAGCTCGGCGCCCATACCGCTGCCGCCGAGCCGGCGCGCCACCCGCCCGTCGAACAGGTCGAAGCCCGCGGCGACCAGCAGCAGCACCACCGCCGCGGCGACGGCGCCGCGGTCCAGCGGTCCGGTGCCTCCGCCGGCCAGGTGCGCGGACTGGGCCGCCGCAAGCTGCCAGACCGCCATGAAGCCGCACAGGGCGTTGCCCAGGGTCAGGTAGTCGGCGACGGCCAGGCGCAGCCGGGGCGCGGGCGCACCGGCCGCGGCGGCGCCGGCGACGGCCGCCGCATGGAGCCCGTCCGGGCCTGCAGCGGCGGGATCAGTCGCGGTCGAGGCGGGTTTCTCCGGCTCGGACCTTCTGCCCGACCTCCACCGCCGGGGCGACCCCGGCCGGAAGGTAGACGTCGACGCGTGAGCCGAAGCGGATGAGGCCGATCCTCTGCCCCTTCTCCACCTTCTTCCCTTCAGTGAGATACGGGACGATACGCCGGACCATCGCGCCGGCGATTTGAACGACCGTGACCTCACCGATCTCGGTTTGGAAGGTCCAGATGACGCGCTCATTACGCTCGCTGTCCTTGTCGAATGCGGGTCGGAAGCCGCCGGGCCGGTGCTCGATCCGGGTGACCGCCCCCTCCAACGGAGCACGGTTCACGTGCACGTTCAAGGGGTTCATGAACACGGCGACGCGGGTGCGGCCGTCGCTTCGGGTGTCGATGAACTGCACGACGCCGTCGGCGGCGCATGCGAACCCGGCGCCGGCGGCGACGCGGTCGGGGTCGCGGAAGAACCACACCATGGCCAGCGCCAGTGCGCCCGCCGGAACGGCCGCGAACAGCAGCGCGGGGACAGCCGCTGATGCGGCGGCCAGGATGAGGACCAGGGCGAACGCGGGCAGCAGCCACGGCGCCGAGCCGCGGGCCATGCGGACTCGCAGGAGTCCCGGAGCGCGGACGGGGGCCGGGGTCTGCCGGTCGTGTTCGGTCATCGCCAACTTCCATCGAGGGCGGGGGCCGGGCCCGCGCCGTGCGCTGCCGCGCGCGCATGTGCGGGCGCAGCGATCGTAACGGCTGGAGGAACGGGGATCACCAGCCGAGTGAATCCATGAAGGAGGATGTTATTGCACTGAGTCGTCTGCCTCCAGCGTGAGGGCCACGGAGTTGATGCAGTATCTGGCGTCGGTGGGGGTGTCGTACCCCTCGCCGTAGAAGACGTGTCCGAGGTGGGACTCGCAGGCGGCGCAGCGCACCTCGGTGCGCACCATGCCCAGGGTGCGGTCCTCGTGCAGCGTGACGGCCTCGCTCTGGGCGGGGTCGAAGAAGCTCGGCCAGCCGCAGTGGGACTCGAACTTCTCGCCGGAGCGGAACAGCTCGGCGCCGCAGGCGCGGCAGCGGTAGACGCCGGTGGCCGAGGTCGAGACGTACTCCCCGCTCCAGGGGCGCTCGGTGGCGCCCTGGCGCAGCACGGCGAAGGCCTGCGGGTCGAGGACCGCCCGCCACTCCTCCTCGGACTTGTGCACGGAGCCGGTCTTTTCATCCATACCGGTGACGGTACCGCTCCTCCCACTTCTTCGCCCGGTCGAGGGGGTTATGGCCGGTCACTCCCGGGCCAACACCCCATGGGCCGATGAAAGGTCATTTCTTCACCGCTGGGAAGTTCGCCGGAAAGGTCGCCGGGTACGGAACGTAGTGAGGCTACTGGCAGCCGGGAGTGTGACAATGCTGGTTTCGTATCGACAGCCATTGATCCACCGACAGCCGCTCCATGTGGGGTGGCCCCGCTACTACCGCCTCTGGATCGATCACCAGCTCGTCCGGGTCCGCCGAGGAATCCGGCCGGGATGGACGGCATTCGCCGCAGCCGCCTCCGAGGTCGTCTGGGTCACCCGGCTCACCGCCGGGGCGATGGCCCTGCGTGCGGCCCGGATGCGTCCGGGCCCGTGGACCGACGGGAAGCTGCTGGCGCTGCTCACGGTGGTCGCATTGGGATCGTTGGCCGTCGCCGGCGTGCTGGGCTATGCCCTCAGCCGGTGGGTGGCGAGCGGTCCGGGCGACGTCTTCCCCGCCGCGGGCGGGGCGGTCGCCGTCGGAGGAGCCCTCTTGGTCCTGGTCTTCGTGGTCTTCGCGTCGGTCGACGGAGACCGCTCCAGGGCCGGCCCGACAGAGGGCGGGCGGTAGGTTCAGGCCCCGGCTCGCCCAGCGGGCCGGGGCCGTCCTCTCCCGGCCCGCCGAGCGGCACGGCACCGCGCCGGCCGGCGGGCGCCGCAGGTTCTCTAGCGAACCCGTTGCCTCCATACGCGCACGAAAGCGCTGCCGCGTCAACAGCCGAAAGCCCGGCCGCGCGGTGATTCCCGCGATCCGGGAGGGCTGTGGCGGGTCAGGCGTCGAAGTCGTACTGCAGGACGTAGGCCGAGCCGTCCAGGGTCATCTCGTTGAACTCCACCGCCGTGTGCTCCTCGGTCAGGGCGGTGCGCAGCACGTCCAGTACCGGGGTTCCCGCGTTCAGGTGCAGCGCGGCGGCCTCCTCGGGTGTGGGCATGCGCACCCGGATCTCCTCGGTGAAGTGCGCGGGAGCGCGCCCCTGTTCGGCCAGGCGGGCGTAGATGCCGCCGGGGCCGGTCTCGGGCTCGGCGATGGCGGTGCCCGCCGCGAACTCGGCGGGGAGGTAGGAGGTGGCCAGCTGCATCGGCCGGTCCTCCAGCCGGTAGCGCCGGTGCCGCCGCACCACCGCGGCCTCGTCGGCCAGCCCGAGGGCGCGGGCCACGTAGGCGGGCGCCGGGACCTCGGCCACCTCGACGCTGTCGGTCTCGAACGAGCCGTCCGGGGAGTCGGCCTGCCAGATCGCGCGCCCGGCCCCCCACAGCTCCCGTGACAGGCGCCGCGGGCCGTGCCTGCGCAGCGGGCGGAACGCGCGGACGTAGACCCCCGATCCGCGGATCGCCACCACGATCCCCTCGTTGATCAGCACCGACAGGGCCTGGCGGGCGGTGGCCCGGGCGACGCCGTACTGCTTCATCAGGTCGTTCTCGCCCGGAACGCGGTCGCCGTCGGAGAGCCGACCCGAGGCGATGGCGGTTCGCACATCCTCGGCGATCTCGCGGTAGACCGGCGGTGAGTCGTTTTCGGACGTCGGCACTGCGTTCATCCTCTCGCCCGGAATGCACTGGGACGGCGGATCGGGGGCAGCGGCGCCACCGGAGGGCCGCGCCGTGTTCGCTAGGAAAGCCGGCTCGGGTCGGAGCAAATATTCGATTGTCTCACTTTTTACCCGCGATCGGCCGAGTGTGACTGCGGACCACACTCCGGGTATGTCCGGTTGAGGGTTGGTTTATGCGTGATTGGGGTCGGGCCGGAACCGGCCGCGCGCTCCCTCCGGGCCCGCGGCCGCGGCCGTTGCGCGCCGCGGGCCCCGGCGGGCACCCTCCGCGTCAGGGGCGCCGGTACCGGGCGAACAGCGAGCCCTCCGACTCCAGCAGGCCCGCCAGGCGCAGGTCCTGGGTGTGGGAGGGGGCGTCCCCGGCGACGATGCGCGCGGCCTCGGGACCCAGCAGGCGGGGGCTCAGCGTCAGGCACAGCTCGTCGAGCAGCCCCGCCGCGGTGAACTCGGCCAGCAGGTGCGGTCCGCCTTCGGTCAGCACCCGGTACAGGCCGCGTTCGGCCAGCGCCGCCAGCACCGCCTCAGGCCGCACCGAGCCGGTTCCGGCCACGACCACGTCAGCGGTCTCCTCCGCCTCGCGGCGCCGCTCGGCGGGCGCCGACTCCGTGGTGATCACGATGGTGCGCGCCCGGGGCGGAGCGGCCTTGAGCACGTCGGGGTGCACGTCCAGGGTGCGCGTGACCACCGCAAGGGGAGGGGTGGAGGGGCGCCCTTCGCGCAGGCCGGCCCACACCTCGCGCGGCCGCACCGGCCGGTAGCCCTCGATGCGCGCGGTCGCCGCGCCCGCCAGCACCACGTCGGCCTGCGCGCGCAGTACCCCCATCACGGCCCGGTCGGGCGGAGAGGACAGGTCGGCGGTGCGGCCCGAGGGCCCCCAGGCCCCGCCGTCGGCGCTGGAGACCATGTTGGCGCGCAGCCACGGCCGGGACAGCCCTTCGGGGTAGGCGTAGACGGCGGCGAGATCGGCGTCATCTTGGGCCGACGGCAGCAGCGCGCGGAAGCGGGGCACCCGGCCTGCGGCGCCCGTGGAAGCGGAAGTCATGACTCCCGAGACTAGACAACGGAGGCGGCTGCGGACCGCCGGGGCCGCGCGCCGCGCCCGGTGCGCCGCGGCCGCCGCGGCCGCCGCGGCGGTCCGCGCCGCTACTGCCGGTGGGAGACGCGCTTGAGCAGCAGCAGCGCCCGGTCGATCACCCGCACCGTGCCCGCCGCCGGCACCAGCGGCCGGTCGGCGGTGTCGGGCTCGGCCGTGTCCAGGGCGGTCTCCCAGGCGATGCCGTACTCCTGTCCGGGCAGGGTGAAGTCGACGGCCTCGCTGCCGCTGTTGAGCAGCAGCAGGAAGGAGTCGTCGCGCACCGGGCGGCCCCGCGGGTCGGGCTCGCCGATGGCGTCGCCGTTGAGGAACACGCCCAGCTCGCGCCCGCCCGCGTTCCAGTCGTCGTCGGCCATCGGCCGGCCGTCAGTGCGCAGCCAGGCGATGTCGGGCAGGCCGCCCTGGCCGGCTTCGCGGCCCTGGAAGAAGCGGCGCCGCCGGAACACCGGGTGCTCGCGGCGCAGCCGCGCCAGCCCGCGTACGTACTCCAGGAGGTCGGACTCCTCGTCGGCGTGCTTCCAGTCGACCCAGGAGATGTCGTTGTCCTGGCAGTAGGCGTTGTTGTTGCCGCCCTGGGTGCGGCCGATCTCGTCGCCGTGCGAGAGCATCGCCACGCCCTGGGAGCAGAACAGGGTGGCCAGGAAGTTGCGCACCTGGCGGCGGCGCAGGGTGACCACGTCGGGGCGCTCGCTGGGCCCCTCGACACCGTGGTTGCTGGAGCGGTTGTCGTCGGTGCCGTCGCGGTTGTCCTCGGCGTTGGCCTCGTTGTGCTTGTGCTCGTAGGAGACCAGGTCGGCCATGGTGAAGCCGTCATGGCAGGTCACGAAGTTGATGGAGGCGACGGGGCGGCGGCCGTCGTCCTGGTAGAGGTCGCTGGAGCCCGACAGCCGCGAGGCGAGCTCGGGCACCACCGGCTCGCCGCGCCAGAAGTCGCGCACGGTGTCGCGGTACTTGCCGTTCCACTCGGTCCACAGCGGCGGGAAGTTGCCCACCTGGTAGCCGCCCGGCCCCACGTCCCACGGCTCGGCGATCAGCTTGACCTGCGAGATGACCGGGTCCTGCTGGACGATGTCGAAGAACGTGCTCAGCCGGTCGACGTCGTGGAACTCCCGCGCCAGCGCCGAGGCGAGGTCGAAGCGGAACCCGTCGACGTGCATCTCGGTGACCCAGTAGCGCAGGGAGTCCATGATCAGCTGCAGCGCGTGGGGGTGGCGCACGTTGAGGCTGTTGCCGCAGCCGGTGTAGTCGAGGTAGTAGCGCAGGTCGTCGTCGGCCACCCGGTAGTAGCTGAGGTTGTCGATGCCGCGCAGCGATAGCGTGGGGCCCATGTGGTCGCCCTCGACGGTGTGGTTGTAGACGACGTCGAGCAGCACCTCGATCCCGGCCTCGTGCAGCGACTTGACCATCGCCTTGAACTCCTGCACCTGCTCTCCGCGGGCGCCATTGGCCGAGTACCTGCTGTGCGGCGCGAGGTAGGCCAGGGTGTTGTAGCCCCAGTAGTTGGTGAGGTCGCGCGCCACCAGGGCGTGCTCGGGCACGAAGTGGTGCACCGGCATCAGCTCCACGGCCGTGGCGCCCAGCGAGGACAGGTAGTCGATCATCGCCGGGTGGGCCAGGCCGGCGTAGGTGCCGCGCTGGTGCTCGGGTATCTCGGGGTGGCGCATCGTCAGGCCGCGCACGTGGGCCTCGTAGATCACCGTCTGGTGGTAGGGGATGCGCGGCCGCGCGGAGTTGCCCCAGTCGAAGTACGGGCTGACGACCACGCACTTGGGCACATACGGCGCGCTGTCGCGGTTGTTGCGCCGGCTGGGGTCCTTGAAGTGGTAGCCGAAGAGCGACTCGTGCCAGTGCACGTCGCCCTCGATGGCCTTGGTGTAGGGGTCGACCAGCAGCTTGTTCGGGTTGCAGCGGTGGCCCCGGTCAGGCGCGTAGGGGCCGTGCACGCGGTAGCCGTAGCGCTGCCCGGGGCCGACACCGGGCAGGTAGCCGTGCCAGACGAAGCCGTCGTTCTCGGTGAGCGCCACCCGGGTCTCACCGCCCCGCTCGCCGAAGAGGCACAGTTCCACCCCCTCCGCGACCTCGGAGAACAGCGAGAAGTTCGTTCCCGACCCGTCGTAGGTGGCACCGAGGGGGTAGGGGGAACCAGGCCAGACTTCCACCATGGCAAGCAATCTCGTTTCTCATTCGTCCGTTGACGAGATGGTTGTTCCGTCCTGGCCGCCCGAGTATTCCTCGACTTGCCGAATCTTGCAGGTCACCCCGGGTGCAATGTCTGTTTTCGGATCAATTGCGGCTTAGGGCTTGCGGTTTCGGTCGGCGGCGCGCCGCCCCCATCCGGGTTGCGGTCACCCGCGCCGCGGCGCGGGTGACCGCGTTGCCGTCCCCTTCCCCCCGTGCTCGTAAGCCGGAAGGGCGTCCCGGGCCGCGCCTAGGCGGGGCGCGGGCGGGCCCGCTCGATGATCGCGCCGGTGTCGGCCCCGCGCGGCAGGCCGCCGAAGACGCGGCCCCAGTCGCCGCCCAGGCGCGAGGCCGTGAACGCGTCGGCGACCGGCGCCGGGGCGTGCCGGATCAGCAGCGACGCCTGCAGCAGCAGGGCCATCGACTCCACCAGGCGGCGCGCCCGGAACTCGGCGTCCTCGGTGTCGTGCAGCTGCGCCAGCAGATCCTTCAGCGCGCCGTCGTAGGCGGCGTCGGCGCCCTCGGCCCGCCGCAGCTCCGCGACGAACGCCTCGGCTCCCTCCGGGTGGCGCGCCAGCGCCCGCAGCACGTCCAGCGCCGCAACGTTGCCCGAACCCTCCCAGATCGAGTTCAGCGGGGACTCCCGGAACAGCCGCGGCATGCCCGACTCCTCGACGTAGCCGTTGCCGCCCAGGCACTCCAGGGCCTCGGCGGAGTGCGCGGCCAGCCGCTTGGTCACCCAGAACTTGCCCACCGCGACCGCGATCCGGCGGAACGCGGCCTCGGCCTCGTCGCCGCGGACCGCCCGGTCGGCGGCCCCGGCCAGGCGCATCATCAGCGCCGTCGCGGCCTCGGACTCCAGCGCGAGGTCGGCCAGCACGTTGCGCATCAGCGGCTGGTCGATCAGCGCGCGGCCGAACGCCCGGCGCTGGGAGGCGTGGTGCACCGCCTGCACCAGCCCGGCGCGCATCCCGGCGGCCGAGCCGATCACGCAGTCCAACCGCGTGCCGTTGACCATCTCGATGATGGTCCGCACGCCGCGTCCCGGCTCGCCCACCGGCCGCGCGAAGGCGCCCTCGTACTCCAGCTCCGCCGAGGCGTTGGACCGGTTGCCCAGCTTGTCCTTGAGCCGCTGGATCAGCAGCGCGTTGCGGGTGCCGTCCTCCAGCACCCGCGGCACCAGAAAGCACGTCAGCCCGTCCGGCGCCTGGGCGAGGGTGAGGAAGACGTCGCCCATCGGCGCCGAGGTGAACCACTTGTGCCCAGTGAGGCGGTAGCCGCCGCTGTCGGCCGGAACCGCGCGGGTGGTGTTGGCCCGCACGTCCGAGCCGCCCTGCTTCTCGGTCATCGACATCCCGGCGAGGATGCCGCTCTTGGACTCCGGGGGGCGCAGCCCGAAGTCGTAGCTGCGCGCGGTCAGCAGCGGCTCCAGGCGCGCCGCCAGCTCGGGCGCGTGGCGCAGCGCGGGCACCGCCGCATAGGTCATCGAGACCGGGCAGCCGTGCCCGTTCTCGACCTGCGACCAGACGTAGAACTTGGCGGCGCGCGCGACGTGGGCGCCGGCGCGGTCGTCGGCCCACGGTGCGGCGTGCAGGCCGCGGGAGACGGCGGTGTCCATCAGCACGTGCCAGGCGGGGTGGAAGTCGACCTCGTCCACGCGGCGGCCGTAGCGGTCGTGGGTGCGCAGTACCGGCTCGGCGGCGTTGGCCTGGTCGCCCCAGGCCCGGGCACGGGCGGTGCCGGCCAGAACGCCCAGCTCGCGCACCTCCGCGTCGGCCCAGCCGGCCTCTTCGCGTTCCAGCGCCGACAGCAGCGCGGAATCGGCCCCGGCGTCGTAGTCCTCCAGCGGCTCGGGCTGGTTGAGCACCTCGTGCGTGGGGGGCATGGGCGGCCTTCCCTTCGACGACTCCCGAACGGGATTCGGGTCACGACGGGACAAGCGTAGCGCCGCCGGTCGGTGGGGAGCGCGAGCGCGGGCACGGGCCCGTGAGACCGCGGGCGGCGGGTGGCCGCCGACGGTCTCACGGCAGCGGAAGCCGGTGGGAGGTCAGGCGTAGAGGGGGAGGTCGTCGGTCTCGATACGGACGTCCTTCAGAGGTTCGGGAAGGACGACGGCGTCTCCGAACTTCATGCGGTGTGTCGCCTGGTACGCGCCCTCGCGTGGATCCGAGTAGCAGATGACCGAGCCGTCACGCGGGTCCACCAAGAGGTAGATCGCGATGCCCATTCCGGCATAGACCCGGGGCTTGATCTCGATGTCGGCGGGGGCGTTGCGTACGGAGACGACCTCGAGGACGAGGTCGACCGCATCCGGTGCGGCAAGCCGGCCGTCGTCCGCTTCCGCCTCCGCGGCGGGCATCACCAGGAGGTCGGGTATGGCGAAGTCCGCGTTGTCTCCAGGAGTCCCTACGGCGACGACCTGGTAGCAGTCCCTGTCGTCGGGGAGGCGGTGGATCAACTGCCGCTGGATGCGGCTGATCACGCCGCCGTGCTTCTTACGAGGGGTTGGTGACACGACGATGCTTCCTTCGAGGATCTCTGCTCGGAAACCTTCCGGAAGCATGTCGGCCATGCGCTCCGCGACAGAGCGAAGTGAGGTGTCTTCCACGGTGGGCGGAGACTCCTCGGGGGCCCCCGCCGAAGACGGTTCTGCTGTGGCAACGGACATGGGTGCTGCTCCTCTATTCGACTCCGCCATGTTAGGGAACGACCCCTCTCCGTGCCCGAGAAACCCCAGGATCCACTCCGAATCCTAGTGACCGGGCCCTTCCGCGGCCAGTGCCCGTGTCCCCGGCCGCGTCGGCCCGGTCCGCGGGTCCCGGCGTGCGGGCCCCCGCCGGCTAGCGCGCGGCGGCGTCGGGCAGCGGCACCCGGCCCAGGGCCTCGTCGTAGCGGCGCAGCACCACCTCGGCCACTTCGGGCGCGTCGCCCAGGGCGGGGGAGACGGCCACCGCACCGGCGGCGAAGGCCTGCTCGGCCACCCGGTCGGCGAAGTAGCCCGGTGCCAGCAGGTAGTCGGCCACCGCCACCCGGGAGGCGCCCCCGGCGTAGAGGTCCGCCACCGCCTCGCCGGGCGTGGGGGAGGCCGCCGAGGCGAACGCCGGCACGACGCGCTCCCACGGGCCGCGGCCCTCCAGATCGGCGGCGGCGCGGGCGATCACCGCGTTGGCGCCGGCGTGGCTGGAGCCCGCCGACGCCAGCACCAGCGACGTGCCCGCGCGGCGCGCCCGCGGGGTCTGGGCCAGGCGCCGCTCCACCGCGTCCAGCAGCAGCGGGTGCGGGCCCAGCGTCGCGCCGTAGTGGACCCGCAGCCAGGGGCAGGACTCCCGCACCCGGTCCAGCACCGCGGGCAGGTCGACCCTGCTGTGGTAGGCGGCCGTCAGCAGCGCGGGCAGCACCACGGCCTCGCCCGCGCCCTCGGCGGCCAGCCCTGTCAGCGCGTCCTCGGCGCCCGGCGCCACGTGGTCCAGGTAGGCAACGCGGACGTCCAGGCCGGGCCGCATCGCGCGCACGCGCTCGAACAGCGCCTCGACGGCCCGCGCCGACCGCGCGTCGGCGCTGCCGTGGGCCACCGCCACCAGCGGCGCGCCCGGGGTGTCCGGGGCCTCGTCGCTCATCTCGTATCCGCTCACAGGTGGATGCCGCACTCGGTCTTGTTCAGTCCCGCCCAGCGCCCGCTGCGCAGGTCGTCGCCGTCGGCCACGCGCCGGGTGCAGGGGGCGCAGCCGATCGAGGGGTAGCCGTCGTACTGCAGGGGGTTGACCAGGACGCCGTTCGCCTCGATGTAGGCGTCGGCCTCCTCCCGGGTCCACCGGGCGATCGGGTTGACCTTGACCATCCGCTTGCGGCGGTCCCACTGGACCACCTTGGTGGAGCGGCGGGTGGTGGCCTCGTCGCGGCGCAGGCCGGTCAGCCACGCGTCATAGGGCTCCAGCGCGCGCTGCAGCGGCTCGACCTTGCGGAGGTGGCAGCAGATGTTGGGGTTGCGCCCGTGCAGCCGCGGACCCAGGTCGCGGTCCTGCTCGGCCACGCTGCGCTGGGGTTCCACGTTGATCAGGTTGATGGGGTAGACCGCCGCCGCGGCGTCGCGCGTACCGATCGTCTCGGCGAAGTGGTAGCCGGTGTCCAGGAAGATGACGTCGATTCCGGGCACGACCCGGGAGGCCAGGTCGACCATGAGGGCGTCGGCCATCGAGGAGGTCATGCACAGCCGGTCGCCGAAGGTCTCCGAAGCCCACTGGATGATCTCCTGGGCGCTTGCGTCTTCCAGCTCGGCCGCGGCCCTGTCCGCCAGGTCCTGGCCGTCCAATGTGACGTTCATGCGTTCCCATCCCTCGGTGTCCGGCCGTCGTCCGCGCCGCCGAAGGCGGCCGACCGCAGGCCGATGAACTTCACCCGGAACACCCGCGCGCAGGACAGGCAGCCCCAGGCGTAGCCGGACCCCGACTCGCCGTCGCCCTCGTGCGGCACCAAGTCCTCGTCCCCGCAATAGGGGCAGTAGTGGGGGGCGGCGCGTTCGCTCATCGTCTCCTCACCCCTTCCGCCGGGCTGATCGCCGGTTGTGGCCGCGCCCCGCCGCGCGGCCGGGGCCGGCGCCCGCCGGGCGCCGGCTCGCTCCGCTCACTTCAGATCGCCGTCCTCTGCGCGGGCGGCCCAGGCCGCGAACGACTCGCCGTCCTCGCGCTTGTCCAGGAAGCGCCGCAGCACCCGCTCGATGTAGTCGGGCAGCTCCGCCGACGTCGTCTTGAGGCCGCGCACCTTGCGCCCGAACGCGGCGGTGAGCCCCATGCCGCCGCCCAGGTGCACCTGGAAGCCCTCGACCTGGCGCCCCTCGGCGTCGGTGACCAGCTGGCCCTTGAGCCCGATGTCGGCCACCTGGATGCGTGCGCAGGAGTTGGGGCAGCCGTTGAGGTTGATGGTGACCGGCTCGGGGAAGTCCGGCAGCCGCCGCTCCAGCTCGTCGATCAGCGACGCGCCGCGGTCCTTGGTCTCGACGATGGCCAGCTTGCAGAACTCGATGCCGGTGCAGGCCATGGTCTGGCGGCGGAAGACGCTGGGACGCACCTGCAGGTCCTCGGCCTCCAGCGCGGCCGTGGCCGATTCGACCCTGTCGTCGTCGACGTCGAGGACGACCAGCTTCTGGTCGGCGGTGGTGCGGATGCGGTCCGACCCGTGCTCCTCGGCGATGCCGGCGATGCGCGAGAGCAGGGTGCCCGAGACGCGCCCCACGCGCGGCGCGAAGCCGATGTAGTTGCGGCCGTCGCGCTGGCGGTGCACGCCGATGTGGTCGCGCTGCAGTCCTTCGCGCATGTCCACCTCGGGGCCGTCGGGCAGCGCGTAGCCCAGGTACTCCTTCTCCAGCACCTCGCGGAACCGGGCGGCGCCCCAGTCCTTGATCAGGAACTTGATGCGCGCGCGGTGGCGCAGCCGCCGGTAGCCGTAGTCGCGGAATACGGAGGTGACCCCCGCCCACACCTCGGTGACCTGGTCGGGGCGCACGAAGGCGCCCAGCCGCTGGGCGAACATCGGGTTGGTCGACAGGCCGCCGCCCACGAACAGGTCGAAGCCCGGCGTGCCGTCGGGGCCGATGACGCCCTGGAAGGACACGTCGTTGATCTCGTGGTTGGTGCAGAACGCCGAGCAGCCCGAGACCGAGGTCTTGAACTTGCGCGGCAGGTTGGAGAACAGCTGGCTGCCGATGTACTCGTCGTAGATCCGGTCGATCTGCGGGGAGGCGTCGACGATCTCGTCGGCGTCGATGCCCGCCAGCGGGCAGCCCAGGATCACGCGGGGGGTGTCGCCGCAGGCCTCCATCGTCGACAGGCCCACGGACTCCAGCTTCTCCCAGATGGCGGGGACGTCCTCGACCCGGATCCAGTGCAGCTGGACGTTCTGCCGGTCGGTGACGTCGGCGGTGTCGCGCGCGTAGGAGGTGGAGATCTCGCCGATGGCGCGCAGCTGCGCTACGCTCAGCCGGCCGCCGTCGATGCGCACGCGCAGCATGAAGTAGCGGTCGTCGAGCTCCTCGGGCTCCAGCACCGCGGTCTTGCCGCCGTCGATGCCCGGGGCGCGCTGGGTGTAGAGCCCCAGCCAGCGGAACCGGCCGCGCAGGTCGGCGGGGTCGATGGAGTCGAAGCCGGCCTTGGAGTAGATGTCGATGATGCGCTGCTGGACGTTCAGCCCGTCATCGTTCTTCTTGTTCTCCTCGTTCTTGTTCAGCGGTTCGCGGTAGCCGAGGGCCCATTGGCCCTCGCCGCGGCGCGGCCGGGCGCCGGTCGATGCGGACGTGGGAGGCATTGCGGGGCCCTCCGAGAGGTAGCGCGGGGCACACTGGGCGCCGGCGCGCACCACGGCGGAACCTCGCTACCCGGCACGGCATCGTGGACCCGGGTTCGAGCGGCGGTTCCGGGAAGTCGGAGGCCAAGCGGTCTTAGGAAGACAAAACAGGCAGTCAACTCCTTGGCTCACAGAACGACATGGCTACGATCCGACTTGTTGCGACAGATGGCACTGCGGACCCGCAGGAAGTCCACGTGCCGGCGCACGCAGAGCATCGGGTCCAGAGCAGCGATCATGTCCACGACCATGCCATGCCGCGACCCCTACTGTCCAGGTCCGGGCGGCTCCGGGGGCGGTGAAGCTTGTCACGCGGATTCCGGGTTGCCCTTCGGCGCCCGATGGGCTCCGCCGCGCCGCGGTCACGGAAGGCTATCGAATCGGCCCGTGGGCGCGCGGGCACCGGGACGGCCGCGGCCGGGGCGCCTAGTTTTGTAGGCGTGTGGGGACTGTGGACTCGAACGCTGCGCGGCGCGGGAGAACGCGTCGCCGCCTGGCGCGAGCGCCGCCCGGTGCTGAGCGCGCTGCTCCTGCTCGTCGGCCGGACGGTGCGGGCGATCGCGCGCGCTCGCGTGGTCGGGCTGGCCGCCGAGTCGGCGTTCTTCTCTCTGCTGTCGCTGCCCGCTCTGCTGCTGGGGATCGTGGGCACGCTGGGGCACCTGCGGCCGGTCCTGGGCGGCGGCACCGTGCTGGAGGTCCGCGCCTGGATGCTCGACCTGGCCGCCACCGTGCTGACCTCCGGCACCGTCGACTCCCTCGTCGCCCCGCTCGTCGACGAGTTCCTCCGCGGCGCCCAGGGCGGACTGCTGTCGGTGACCTTCCTGGTCTCGCTGTGGTCGGGCTCGCGCGCGATGAACGTCTTCATCGACGCCATCACCATCGCCTACGGCCTGGACGAGCTGCGCGGCTACCTGCGCCAGCGTGTGCTGGCTCTGCTCGCCTACCTGGGCGGGCTGCTGTTCGCGCTGGTGGTGCTGCCGGTTCTGGTCGCCGGGCCCGACCTGGTGCACCGGCTGCTGCCGGCCACCGTCGGCTACCTGCACCTGCTCTACTGGCCGCTGGTCTGCGCGCTGTCGACGCTCGCGGTCGCGATGCTGTACGTGCTGAGCACTCCGGTGCGCACGCCGCTGTGGCGTTACCTGCCCGGCACCCTGGTGGCGATGCTCGTGCTGCTGGCGGGCTCGGCGCTGCTGCGCGTCTACCTGGACGCCTCCTTCGGGCAGGTCACCATCTACGGCTCGCTGGCCGCCCCGATCGCCATCCTGGTGTGGCTGTGGCTGATGGCCCTGGCCGTGCTCATCGGCTCGGCGCTGAACGCCGAGATCGACGCCATCTGGCCGACCCCGCGCACGGCCGCCGCCCGCGCCGAGATCGCCGCCCGCCGCCACGAGCGGACGCGGCGCATAGTGCTGCGGCGCGAGGAGGCGCTTGAGGTCACCGGGCGGCCTGAGGAATCGGGCGAGACGTCGGCGGAGACCGCCGCGCGGATGCGGCGGCTGATGGGGTGGGGCACCGACCGCCTCGGCGAGGACACCGGCCCGGCTGCCGGGGCCGGGCCGGTCCGCCGACGGCGGTGGGGAGGCGGCCGCCGGCACGCCCCCGGGAAGGCCGCCGAGCCGGAGCCGCTCCCGGCGCGCGCCGGTGAGCCTTCCGGTGGCGCGGTTCCCGGGGAGACCTCCACGGCGGCCGCGGAGTCCGCCGCAGGGCCTGCCGGTGAGGCGCCGGAGGAGGCCGCGGAGAGGGGCGCAGACGCCGAAGCGGCCGGGCGCGCCCGCCCCGAGGAGACCGGGGAGGAGGGCGGACGGCCTCCGGTGCCCTCCAGCGGTCCCGGCCCGTCGTCGGACTCCGGCGACGACCGGGGCACCGCCGATCCCCAACTCCGCCCCCGCGCTGAGGACCGGGAAGCGCCTGGGGCATCCTCGTAGGAACCGGCGCGTTCCTCCCCGAATCCCCCCATCCCGCGTCGGCCAGGTGGTCACATGGCCCGCGCTCCGCGCACCGGTCCCCGCGCCTGCCGGACGCCCCGCATCGCCGCCGCGCTGCTTGCGGCGGCCGGGGTGCTGGCCGGCTGCGACGCGCTGCCGGGAACCGACCTCGTCGGCCCGACCGCCACGCCCGCGCCCTCCGCGCCGCGACCGGCGCCCGGAGCCGATCCGCCCGCCTCGGAGGAGGTCGATCAGGCGCTCTCCCGTCTGTCGGAAGCCGAGGTGGCACCCGAGGGGTCCGGCGCGGGCTACGAACGCGACGAGTTCGGCTCCTCCTGGATCGACACCGACGACAACGGCTGCCCCACACGACACGACATCCTCGCCCGCGACCTGCGCAAGGCCCGCGTCGCCGACGACTGCACCGTCACCCGCGGAGTCCTGGAGGACCCCTACACCGGCGAGCGGATCGAGTTCACCGCCGAGGACCCGATGGAGGTGCAGATCGACCACCTCGTCCCGCTCGCGCTGGCGTGGCGGACCGGTGCCGGCGAGTGGGACCGCGACGTGCGGGTCGAGTTCGCCAACGACCCGGACAACCTGATCGCCGCCGACGGTCCGGCCAACCAGAGCAAGGGCGACTCGGGCCCGGGGGAGTGGCGGCCCTATCCGCCGTTCCGCTGCGACTACGCGGTCGCCTACGTGGACGTGGTCGACGAGTACGGCCTGCGCCTGCCCTCCGCCGACCGCGCCGCGCTGGAGGAGATGCTCGCGGACTGCTGAGCCGGATGCGTGCGCTCTCTCGGCGCAGTCGACCCCTGCCCCGCTGTGACGGGATACGGCCGGCTCGACGGGGCGGCCGGATGTGGCCAGAACGCCTGGTCGGCCGGTGCGGGCGGGAATGCGCGCCCCGGCCGGCCGATAGTGTGCACGGCGGTGCTGCGGTGGACGGTCCCGGCCCAGGTCGCGGCGCGGGCGCGGGCGGTCCTGCGCGGGATGCGCGGGCGGCGGCCGCCGTCACGCGGGGCGAACCGCGTCCGGAGGCGCCGGCGGGTCATCAGTATCATCACCGTGACCCGTGATGACTCCTCGCAGCGGAGCGGACCCGCAAGCGGTCCGGAACCCGGCGGAGTCGCGCTCCCGCCCCCCGAGCGTCCGGCACGACAGCATCCCTCGCCAACGGAACAGGTTCAGCACGACATGACCGCAGCGCCTCCACCGCGACGTGCGCCGTACACGGTCCCCGCTCGCGCGGCCGCGAGCCGGGGGCGGCCGTGAGCGAGCCGGCGGCCCCCCACTCCAGCCCGGTCGTCCTGGTGGTCGCCGCCGACGAGCGCAGCGCCGAGGTCACCATCGAGCGCCACACGCGCACCGTCTTCGGCGACACCCCGAAGGAGACGCGCAACGCCGCCCTGGACCTGTCCGCCGAGTACGCCGCCCACATGGGCAGGCCGGTCCTGGTCGACGCGCGCGACGGCAATGGCGCCTGGCAGCTGATCGTCAGCCCCACCGGCGTGGTCCGGGCCGCGGGCGGCACCGAGGCCGCCCTGCTCAGCGGGAGCCCGCGCACGAAGCCCAAGCGCGGCAGGCGCATCGCCCTCGCCGTGGTCGGGGCGGCGGCCGCGCTTGCCGTCCTCGCCGGGGGCGCGTTCGCCGCGGTCCGTTACGTGCCCGCGCTGGTGCCCGAGCCGGCGCCCGCCGACGACCGGCCCGCGGCGACGATGGAGTCGCGCCAGGCGCCTCCGGGGTTCATCCGCGACGCCGCCTGGCGGCGGCCGATGCACGCCGGCACGGAGCCCGACGTCGCCGAGGGCGGCAAGCGCGCCGCCTACATCGACCCCGGCGGCCGCCTGCGCGTCGTCGGCCGCGACGGCGGGCCCCGGTGGACCGCCGACCTCCCGCTGTCCGCGGACGAGGTCGTCAGCGGGCCGCGCTTCGTGCGCGCCGGGTCCGCGGACGCCGTCGCCGTCGTGGGCGGCGGTGCGCTGTGGCTGTGGGAGTCCGGCGGGGGCACCCCGCGGGAGGTGGCGCTGCCCGAGGGTGCCGACGTCAGCTACGCCGGAGGCGCACCCCTGGTCATCGCAGACGCGAAGGCCTCGATCCCGGTCGACGGCGAGCTCGCCCCGGTCGAGAAGCCGGAGGGCACGGGCGCGCTGCTCTCCGACGGCGAGCGGGTGCTGACCGCCGTCGTGCGGGGCCCCTGGACCTGGGTCGCCCCCGACGGGGCCACGGAGAGCGTGCGGCCGCAGACTCCTGAGGGCGCCGAATCGCTCCACGAGGTCTACAGCGCCGGCGGCGGCTACGTCGTCGCCGCCTGGAACCCGGCCGGCGGCGGTGACGGGAAGGTGCTCGCCTTCCACGACTGGTCGGACGGCTCGGTCGCGGCCGCCGCGGAGGCTTCCGAGGAAGGGCTGGCCGACTCCGTCCTCGTGCACACCCCGAAGGCCGCCGCCTTCGGGCCCGTCATCGCCGATCCGCGGGAGGGCAGCGCCACCGCCCTGGAAGGCTTCGAAGCCGTCAGCGCCGCCGGCGGCACCGTCTTCGGTGAGGTGGGCGGTGTCGACGTCGCGACCACCGCCGGCGCCGAACCGATCGAACTCGAGGGCGACGTCGCCCGGCCCTGGGGGCTGCTCGGCGGCCGCGCGGTCGTGGTCGCCGACGGCGACGTCTACGCCCTCGTGCCCGAATAACCCCCTCTCGAAGCAGAAAGGAGCGATATGTCCTGGAAACCACGCGCGATCGGCGTGACCGCCGCCGGCCTGCTGGCCGTCGGCTTCACCGGCGCGCCGGCGTTCGCCGACACCGCGGACCCCGCGGATGCGGCGGCCGAGCCCCAGGAGTCTGCCCAGCAGGCTCCCGGGGCGGAGGCGCAGACGGAGTCCGCGCCCGAGACGGAAGAGCAGGCGGATCAGGTCGTCGAGCCGCAGCTCGGTCTCGGCGGAGTGGTCGGATCGGCCGGCGATGCCGTCGGCGGCATTGCCGAGAACATCACTCCCGACCCCGATCCGCCGGGCGAGGACCCCGACCCCGGCGGGCCCGGTGAGACCCCGGGCGGTCCCGAGGACCCCGGTCCGGAGGACCCGGGCCCCGAGGACCCCGGTCCGGAAGACCCCGGCCCCGAGGACCCCGGTCCCGAAGACCCGGGCCCCGAGGACCCCGGTCCCGAAGACCCGGGCCCCGAGGACCCGAGTCCCGAGGACCCGGGCGACGAGACGCCTGACCCGGGCGGCCCCGGTGACGGCGACGAGACGCCCGATCCGGGCAACGGCGGCGAGACGCCGGGCCCCGGTGACGGCGACGGTGACGGCGACTACTCGGCCAACCCGCCCGCCGACGACTCCGGCAGCGGCGGCGACTCCGACTCCGCCGACACCGGTTCGGCGGCGAGCGCAGCAGCCGGCTCCGGCGGAGGCGACTCCGACGGCGGCGGTTACCTGCCCACCACGGGTGTCGACCTGACCGGGTTCGTGCTCGGGGGTGTCATCGCGACCGGCATCGGCGCTGTGACCCTCTACGCCACGCGCCGGCCGCAAGAGGCCAGGTAGCCTCGCGCGGCGCGGCCGCTCCCGGCCCGGCCACCCGGCCGGACCGGGAGCGGCCCACCGCCGGGGCGGTCCCCCTTCACGCGCCGGCGCCGCGCGAGGGGCGCAGGCCGGATGCCAGTACCGCGGCGAGCACACCCGCCGCCGGGATCAGCCACAGCCCCGCCGTCAGCGACACGGTGTCGGCGATCACCCCGATCAGCGGCGGCACGCCGAGGAAGCCCATCCGCGCCAGCCAGGCCGCCAGCGCCACCCCGTGGCCGCCGCCGAGCCCCGGGATCTCCCCGGCCGCCGCCAGCGCCAGCGGGAACAGCGTGGCGACCCCCAGGCCCATCAGCCCGAACCCGACGATGGCGCCCACCGGTTCGGAGGTCAGCAGCGCCAGTGCCATCCCCGCGGCCGACAGCAGCCCGCCGGTGCGCGCGACGGCCACCGCGCCGAACCGGTCGGTGATGCGGTCCCCGGTCAGCCGGCCCAGCGTCATCATCCCCTGGCAGGCGACGAACGGCAGCCCGACCAGGAACAGCGGGGCCGCGAGCTCGTCGCGCATGAAGACCGCACCCCACGACGCCGCGGAGTCCTCGACGGCTCCCGCCATCATCAGCAGTACGCTCACCACGAGCAGCAGCCCGATCGAGCGCCCGGGCACGCGCAGCCGTCCGCGCACGCGGGCGGCGGTGCCGCCGGCGGCCTCGGCGGAGCCGGCGGGCTCGGTCGGCTCGTCGATCTCGGGACCGGGCAGGAGCAGCCGCGAGATCGCGAGCACCCCCGCGAGCAGCACCGCGGTGACCACGGCGATGTGGGCCGCGATGGGCACGCCCCAGCCCGCCATCGAGGTGCCGACCGTGCCGCCCGCGACGGCCGCCACGCTCCACAGACCGTGGAAGGAGTTGATGATCGTGCGGCCGTACCGCCGCTGCACCCGCAGGCCGTGCGCGTTCATGGCCGAGTCCATCCACGCGTCCATCCAGCCCAGGCAGAACATCCCCAGGGCGAACACCCACCACGCTGGGGCCGTGGCCACCAGCGGCAGCACGCAGGCCAGCACCAGGCCCGAGCCCACGGCCACGCGGCCGCTGCCGAAGCGGGCGATCAGCGGACCGGCGAGCATGCCGGTGACCAGGGCGCCCAGGGGCATGGCGCCGATGCCGAGGCCCAGCTGGGTGTTGGACAGCTCCAGCTGGGACTTGATGACCGGCAGCCACGGCACGATGTTGGCGTACGCGAAGCCGTTGGCCAGAAAGAGGACTACCACCGCGAGCCGCCCCCGGCGCGCCTCAGTGTCCGCCCTGCGTACCGCGTTGCCAACGGCCACGGAACCTCCCCTATGATCGGACGAATCGGCGTACAAGCGCCCCCGGAAGGGTAGACGACCGCCCCTGCTCCGCGCGAAAGGGTTGTGCCCGGGCCGTATCGGCCTTTACATATGATCTCCTGGCCGAATCCGCACGACGACCCGCGGCGACACCCCCGCCTCCGCTGCGCCCGCTTCCCCTCACTCGAACGACGACCCCGGGAGGCCGCCTCGATGATCGACCTGAGCGCGCTGCGCGAGAAGCCCACCCTGGCAGGCGAGCGCGTCAGCCTGGTCCCGCTCGCGGTCGAGCACGCCGACGACTTCTTCGAGTCCACCCGCGACGACGAGGTGCGCCGACTGACCGGCACCCACCGGCGCCCGGACTACGACGAGATCCGCGACTGGTGCGCCACCCGCGCCGACCAGTTCGACCGGTTGGACATGGCGATCATCGAGGAGCCCGGCGGCCGCTTCGTGGGCGAGCTGGCCCTGGCGGACCTCGACGCCGACAACGAGAGCGCGGGCTACCGCATCGCGCTCTCGGCGATCGAGTTCACCGGTCAGGGACTGGGCAAGGAGGCGACCCGCCTGGTGCTGGACTACGCCTTCAATCGGGTACACCTGCACCGGGTCTGGCTGAGCGTCTACGCGTTCAACATGCGCGCCATCGCCGTCTACCGCTCGTGCGGGTTCAGCGTCGAGGGCCGGCTCCGCGACGCGCTGCTGTGGGACCAGCGCCGGCACGACGCGCTGATCATGGGCGTTCTGGAAAGCGACTTCCGCCGCGCGCAGGACTGAGTCCGCGGCCGCCGGTCCGCCGGGCCCCGCTGCGCGGCGAGAATTGCGCGCCCGCGAGGTTGGCGCGCGCACGGGGGCGGGTATGCCCGTAGCACTTTCCGCCGTGCCCGGTGCGAACCGGGCGAGAACCGGCATTTCCGCCACGCGGCGGCGATGGGAGCGAAGCGCCGGAGTGCCTATGAACCCGCTGCCCGTTTCACTGCCGTTCACCGACCGGTCCGAGGCCGGGAGGCGCCTCGCCGAGCGGGTGCGCCCCCACGTGTCCGAGGACCCGGTGGTGCTGGCGCTGCCGCGAGGCGGCGTCCCGGTCGGTGCCGAGCTCGCCCGGATGCTGCGCATCCCGCTGGACGTCGTCGTCGTGCGCAAGATCGGCGTTCCGGGCCACCCCGAGCTGGGGGTGGGCGCCATCGCCGAGGACGGGCACGCCTGCTACGACGACACGGCGCTGGCCCGGCTGCGGCTGACCCGCGAGGACCTCGCCGCCACCGTGGCCGCGGAGCGGGCGGAGCTGGAGCGGCGACTGGAGCTCTACCGGCGCGGGCGCCCCGCGCCGCAGCTGCGCGGGCGCGACGTGGTCGTGGTCGACGACGGCGTGGCCACCGGCGGCACGGCGCGCGCCGCCCTGCGCACCGTCCGGCGCAGGAACCCCGCGCGGCTGCTGCTGGCCGTCCCGGTGGCCGCGCAGGCCGCCCTCGACGCGCTGGCCGACGAGACCGACCGCGTCGTCGCCCTGACCGTCCCCGACAACTTCCGCGCGGTGGGGGAGTGGTACCGCGACTTCGGCCAGCTCACCGACGAAGAGGTCACCGCGCTGATCAGCGATCCGCGAGACGCCCGGTCGGCGCCTTCCCGCGCCGTGCGCATCCGCGCGGGCGAGGTCCACCTCGACGCCGAACTGGCCACCGTCGCCGGCATGCGCGCCACCGTGGTGGTCGCCGTGGAGCACGGCCGCGAGGACCCGGTGCAGCGCGCGGTCGCCGCAGGACTGGGCCGTGCGGGCTATGCGACCCTGCTGCTGGATCTGCTCACACCCGACGAGGCACGCCGCCAGGAGGCGGCCGAAGGGGCGCCGTCGGAGGTGTCGGCCGCCGAGGCCGCCGGCAGGCTCGCCGCCGCAGTGGGCTGGCTCCGCCGTTCCACCGAGGCCGCTGAAGGGCGCGTCGGGGTGCTGGGGTCGGGCCGGGGCGCGCCCGCGGCGCTGCGGGCGGCCGCCGACCACCCCGCCGACATCGCGGCGGTGGTGCTCAACGGCGGCCGGCCGGACGCGGCGGGCGAGGCGCTGGGGCGGGTGCGCGCGCCGGTGCTGGCCCTGGTGCAGGGTTCCGACTCGTTCGTCCGCGAGCTGGCCGAATGGGCGCTGAGCCGCACGAGCGGGCCGGGCGAGGCCCGTACGGTCGCGGGAGCCGAAGGGCTGATCTCCGGCGCGGCCGCCTGGCGCGACGTCGGCGCGGCGGCCGCCGACTGGTTCGAGCACCACCTGTGAAGGGCGCAAGCGCGTCCGCGCCGCGCGGCGGTGTGCGGGCCGGGCATGCCGGGCGCGCCGGGTACAGGGACGTGAAAACCCGCGGCGCCCTCGACGGAAACCGTCGGGGCGCCGCGGGTAAGCGTGGCCGGGGGCCGCTTCAGAGAACTGCTGTCTCGGGTCATCCGCCTCCGGTCCAGCCCGGAAAGGGCGGAGGGATCGGATCAGGCGGCGTTGGCACGACGCATTCGGCGCCGGCGCTCGGACGCGCGCTCGTCTTCGTTCAGGCCGCCCCACGTACCGTACTTCTCGGGTCGCGAGATCGCGTAGTCGAGGCACTCGGTACGGACAGGGCACTGAGCACAGATCTCCTTGGCCTTGCGCTCGCGGATCTCCCGCTCCGGCTGGCGCTCGCCGTCGGGGCCGAAGAAGAGCACAAGGTCCTCGCCCCGGCACGCGGCGGCATCCTGCCACCCCCAGTGCGGGCGGGGGCGCAGCGTGGCCTGCCGGCGTACCTGAGACATGGTTGAACCACCTCTACTGAAATCACTAGTAAGCTGTTGGGAAGACAGGGTTAGAAACAAGCAGTCATACGTCATACAGCGTGAGCAACCCCGCACGGCGTGAACGCCATGCGTTGCCTCGGTGTTCCCGGGTGTGGTGCAGACCACGGCGCCAGACCGCCGAAACCGGCAGGGCGCTCACACGAAACGGCCGGGGAGGCGATGACGCCCTCCCTGCGAGCCGGTACGTAATCATGCCATCCCCACTCCCGCTCGCGCACGGGGGGCGGGGAAATTACTCGCTCAACCGTTACCGAATCCGATCTCGACTGACCAATGTTTGGTCTTATGTCCGATTTCGGCGACGATTCGCGAGCGCCCGGACGTCCGACTCCGATCAATCCGGATACTGATCATCGTATTGATCGGGGGCGCGCCTGCCTAGGGTCGCGGAGTGATGGGCCGATCACATTGCGGTCGGAACAGCGCGCACGCGTCCGCCGCCCCCTGCGGGCCGCCGACACGGGCGCGGCCGGGGAGGGGGAGCGCCCCCGCGGGCCGGGTCAGATCGCGTCGACGGTCCCCGGCTGTACGCGCCGGTAGTCGACCTGCGGGACCAGGCGCTCCAGGTTGGCGGCGTAGACCCCGGCGCCGTTCTCGTTGAGCAGGCCGTCGTGCACGGCCAGCGCCGCGGCGGGGCGCACCTCGCGCAGGTAGTCGATCACCTCCGACACCTTCGACCAGGGAGCCTGCACCGGCAGCATCAGCGTGTCGACGGGGTCCTCGGGGACCGTCAGCGCGTCGCCGGGGTGGAACAGCGCGCGCTCGGAGTCGGACACCCGGAAGCCGATGTTGGTGACCACGGGGATGTCGGGGTGGATGACCGCGTGGCGCTCACCGTAGACGTGGACGTCGAAGCCCGCCGCGGTCACCGTCGCGCCGTGGTCGACCGTGTGCACCCGCGCGCCCGCTTCGCGCAGCTCGCCGAGCCGCTCCGCGATCCCCGCGTGGGTGTAGACCTCCAGACCGGGCTTCGCCGCCGCGGCGGCCCGCAGCCGGTCGAGATCGAGGTGATCGGGATGTTCGTGAGTGATCGCGACGGCGTCGGCGCCGACCGCCGCGTCGGCCTCGCTGAAGCCGCCCGGGTCGATGACCAGAGCGGCGCCGGCGCGCTCCAGGCGCACGCAGCTGTGTCCCAGCTTGGTGATACGCACGGGGCCGATCCTAACGCGCCCGAGCGCCCCCTCCCCAAATCCGCAGCGCCGCCGCTGCGGCGGAGGACCTGCGTACGGCGCCGCCGGGAGGAAGGGCCGCGCCGGTCGGCGCCGTCGTGCCCCGGCGCCCGCGCGCCCGGCGACGGGCGCGGCCCGTCCCCTAGGGGACTCTTCGGGGCACTCCGGCGGAACAGGCCGCGCACAACGGCCGTCGTATGCGGGTAGAAGGCCACCCGGCCTCGCGAACCGCGGCCGCCGCCCGACGGCAGGGCGCTGATCCGGAAGGGATGCGAACTCAGTGGCACTGCTCCGCTTGGTCCTCAACATCATCTGGCTCTTCGTGGCCGGCCTGTGGCTGGCGCTGGGCTACGTCCTGGCGGGCGTCATCTGCTGCCTGCTCGTCATCACGTTCCCGTTCGGCGTCGCGTCCTTCCGGATGGCCAACTACGCGCTGTGGCCCTTCGGCCGGGAGCTCTCCCGCAAGCCGGGCGCCGGAGGGGCCAGCACCCTCCTCAACGTCGTCTGGCTGATCGTCGCCGGATGGTGGCTGGCCCTGGGACACATCGCCGCCGCGGTCGGGCTGGCCGTGACCGTCATCGGCATCCCGATGGCCTGGGCGTCGCTCAAGATGATCCCCGTGGCGCTGGCGCCGTTCGGCAATGAAATCGTCGACAGCGACCGGCCGCGGGAGCCGTGGCAGCTGTGATCTGCGGGAACGGCCGGTGCCGGGTGGGCGGTGCCGCGAGGGCGGGATCCGAGCCCGGCGATGCGGTAGCTTCAGCTGATCGGGCGCGAGGCGGGACCGGCGAGACGCCACCCGCGCGGTCTGGAATCGGAAGTAGGGGGAAGACGTGCGTTTGACACGGCCGTGGGAGTGGTCGCTGCTGAAGCGGAGGCGCGCGCCGCGCGCCGATCCCCCCGAGCCTCCGGCCCCCGCGGCGCCCGAGCCTGCCGACTCCCATCCGCCGGAGCCGGACAACATGCTGGTGCGGATGGGCAACATCGCCTGGCGGGTGCTGGTCGTCGGCATCGTCGCGGCCATCATCGTCTACGGGCTGGTCTACATCAGGATCGTCACCATCCCGGTGATCCTGGCGGTGTTCGTCACCGCACTGCTCATGCCGCCGACCAACTGGATGCGGCGCAAGGGCATGGGCCGCGGCTCCTCCACGGCCGTCGCGTGCATCGGCGCCCTGATCCTGCTCGCGGGCGTGATCACGATGATCGTGCAGCCCGCGATCTCCGGCTTCTCCGGCCTCGTCGACAGCGTCGACCAGGCCGTCAGCGACCTGCCGAGCTATCTGCAGACGTTCGGGCTCAACCCCGACCTCGCCGCCAACATCATCGAGGCCGCCGAGCGCGAGCTCCGCTCGCGGCTGGAGGAGAACTGGTCGCAGTGGGTCAGCCAGGCCTGGGTGGCCGGCACCACCGTCCTGGAGATCCTGCTCGGCGTCATCCTCATCGTCGTGCTGACCGTCTACTTCGTGCACTCCGGCGACCTGCTCATGGAGTGGGTGCGCTCGCTGTTCCCGCGCCAGTCGCGCGCCTCCATCAAGGCCGCCTCCGAGATCGCCTACGGGGTCATGGGGCGCTACGTGCGCGGCGTGGCGCTGGTCGGCCTCATCGACGCGGTGGGCATCGGGCTCTTCCTGGTCTTTCTGATCGACCCGGCGCTGGCCATCCCGCTCATCGTGCTGACCTTCATCGGCGCGTTCCTTCCCGTCATCGGCGCTTTTCTGACCGGGCTGCTGGCGGCGCTGGTCGCCCTGGTGACCGAGGGCTGGATCATCGCGATCCTGGTCGTCGCGGTCGTGGTGGTCGTCCAGCAGCTGGAGAGCCACGTCTTCGCCCCGCGCGTCTACGGCAAGGCGCTGGAGCTGCCCTCCGCCGTGGTCCTGCTGGTCATCACCATCGGCGGCATCATCGGCGCGATCGCCGGCATGTTCCTGGCCACCCCGGTGGTGGCCGTGCTGGCGGCACTGCTGCGCAACCGCCCGCTGGTGGAAGCGGCGCGCAGCGGCCACTACGCCGGCGCGGGCGGCAGGCCCAGCGAGGTCTCCGCCTCGAAGGAGCAGGGCGCCGGGCGCGCCCCGGCCGAGCGCACGCAGTCCGCGTCCGGCGAACAGGCGGACACGGGCAAGGCCGACACCGACCGGTCCGCCGACCCCGCCTCGGAGCCGGGCGAGGGCGACTCGGCGCAACCGTAGGCCGGCGGCCTACGCGCCCGCCCCGGCCGGACGCGTAGGCCGCCCCGGCGGGCGGCGCCGGGAATGGGGCCGCTCAAGCGCGCGTTGCGGTCCGCGGGCACTAGTGTGGTCGCGTGCGTGCGGTCCCGTGGCCGCCCCCGTGATCCGCGGGCGGCCGAACCCGCGCCGCGCCGATCGCCCGCACCGCCACCCGCACCTCCTGCCGCCAGAAGGTTTGTCCTGCCATGCTGATCGCCTCTGACCTCGAACTGCGCGTGGGTTCCCGGCTGCTGCTGGAGCCCACCTCGCTGCGCGTCGCCGCCGGCGACCGCTGCGGGTTGGTGGGGCGCAACGGCGCGGGCAAGACCACGCTGACCAAGGTGCTCGCCGGCGAGGACGCCCCCTCGGCCGGCGGCGTCACCACCAGCGGATCGGTGGGCTACCTGCCACAGGACCCGCGGGCCACCGACCCCGACGAGCTCGCGCGCGACCGCATCCTCTCCGCCCGCGGCATCGACGCCGCGCTGCGCCGGATGCGCCGGGCCGAGGAGCGGATGGGCAGCGACGACCCCAAGGACCGCGAGCGCGCGGGACGCGCCTACGCCCGGGCCGAGGAGCACCTGCACGTGATGGGCGGCTACGCGGCGGAGTCCGAGGCCGCCTCGATTGCCAGCAGCCTCAAGCTGGACGACCGCGTGCTCGGCCAGCCGCTGGGCACGCTCTCCGGCGGCCAGCGGCGCCGCATCGAGCTGGCCCGGATCCTGTTCAGCGGCGCCGACACGCTCCTGCTGGACGAGCCCACCAACCACCTCGACGGCGACTCCATCGTCTGGCTGCGCGACTTCCTCAAAGGCCACCAGGGCGGCCTGGTGGTCATCAGCCACGACGTCGAACTGGTCGAGGACGTGGTGAACAAGGTCTTCTACCTCGACGCCAACCGGTGCGTCATCGACGTCTACAACATGGGCTGGCGCGCCTACCAGGTCCAGCGCGAGGCCGACGAGCGCCGCCGCAAGCGCGAGATCGCCAACGCCGAGAAGCAGGCCGGCGCGCTGCAGAAGCAGGCCGACCGCTTCCGGGCGAAGGCCACCAAGGCGCGGGCCGCCCACCAGATGGAGAACCGCGCCGAGCGCATCCGCAACTCCGTCCAGGGCGAGCGCAAGGCCGACCGGGTGGCCAAGCTGCGCTTCCCCGACCCGGCCCCCAGCGGGCGCACCCCGCTGGCCGCCAAGGGGCTGTCCAAGTCCTACGGGTCGCTGGAGATCTTCTCCGGTGTGGACATGGCCGTGGACCGCGGCAGCCGGGTGGTGGTGCTCGGCCTCAACGGCGCGGGCAAGACCACGCTGCTGCGGCTGCTGGCGGGGGTCGAGAAGCCCGACACCGGCGAGGTGGTGCCCGGGCACGGGCTGCGCCTGGGCTACTACGCTCAGGAGCACGAGACCCTCGACACCTCCCGTTCGGTGCTGGAGAACATGGTGGCGGCGGCCCCCGACCTGCCCGAGGTCGAGGCGCGCCGCACGCTGGGCTCGTTCCTGTTCACCGGCGACGACGTCGACAAGCCCGCCGGCGTGCTCTCCGGCGGCGAGAAGACCCGGCTCGCTCTGGCGACCCTGGTGGTCTCCAGCGCCAACGTGCTGCTGCTGGACGAGCCCACCAACAACCTCGACCCCGCCAGCCGCGAGGAGATCCTCAGTGCGCTGCGCAACTACAAGGGCGCGATCGTGCTGGTCACCCACGACGAGGGTGCGGTCGAGGCCCTCGCCCCCGAGCGGGTCATCCTGCTGCCCGACGGCGCCGAGGACATGTGGAACGCGGAGTTCGCCGACCTGATCACCCTGGCCTGAGGACGGGCGCCGGCCTCGGCGAGCCGCGGGGACGCGGAATCCGGGCCGGGGTTGTCGCGGCGGACGATGTGGTCTCGTTTTGGTTCTGACCGAAACTCGCCCGCCGGCTCCGGGCCGTTCCGCCGCGGCGGCTACGGGTAGCCACGTGCTCCCGCATGGCTGATCATGGGCATTCATTGTCGCGTTGATCACCCATGAGCACGGGAGGACGCTGTGGCCGAGACCCTGAAGAAGGGCACCCGCGTGACCGGCACGGAACGCTCGGAACTGGCGAGCGAACTGAAGAGACGCTACGACGAAGGCGAGAGCATCCGCTCGCTGGCGGCCGCCACCGGCCGTTCCTACGGGTTCGTCCACCGGCTGCTGACCGAGGCCGGAGTCACCCTCCGCGGTCGCGGAGGCGCCACCCGCCGGGGCTGACCCCGGCGGAGGTTCCGTCCCCGCGCCCCTTCGGCGGATGGGACCCCGCACCTCTGGCCTGCCGGAACCTCCGGCGCGGCCCTGCGTACCTCCGCGCGGCGCCCCGGCACCGCACGACGCGCTCCCGCCGATCATGAATCGGGCCTGCCCCGGCCCTGCGGGAGCGCACGGGAATGCCCCCGGCATCGGCCGGGCGCCCGCGGAGGACACGCGGCCCGCCGCACGGTCCGCCCCGCCCCCGCCGGCCGCCCCGCCGGCGCTCTAGGGTGGTGCGACGGCAGAAGGAGGCGCCCGCGGCCGCCGCGCGGCACGGGCACAGGAGGTGCGGAGGTGCGCATGGCAGAGCCGGGCGGGATCGCCGAGGGCGACCTGGAGGCGGCGGGGCTGCGACTGTCGGTGACCGGCGAGGTCGCCACCGTCTCGCTTGTGCGCCCCGAGCGTCGCAACGCGATGACGGGGCGTACCTGGGAGGCGCTGGCCCATGTCGGCCAGACACTGTCCGAGTCCGTCCGTATTGTTGTCGTTAAGGGCGAAGGCTCCTCCTTTTCCTCCGGCATCGACCTGAACATGTTCCGCCCCGGCGGGGTCGAGGGCGAGACCTCATTGATGGACCGCATCGCCCGCGGCAGCGCCGACGACGCCGAGCTCGACGCGGTCATCGCGGGCTACCAGGAGGGCTTCCGCTGGCTGCGCCGGCCCGACATCGTCACGGTGGCCGCCGTTCGCGGCCACGCCATCGGAGCCGGCTTCCAGCTCGCCCTCTCCTGCGACCTGCGCGTCCTCGCCGACGACGCGCAGCTGTGCATGAAGGAGCCGGCGCTGGGCCTGGTGCCCGACCTCACCGGCACCAAGCCCCTGGTCGACCTGGTCGGTCCCAACCGCGCCATGGAGCTGTGCCTGACCGCGCGCACCGTCTCCGCCGCCGAGGCGCGGGAGCTGCGCCTGGCCGAGCTCGTCGTCGAGGGCGCCGAGCTGGACGCCGCCGTCGACGACCTCGTCGCCGCCCTGCTGGCCGTCCCGCGTGAGGCTGCGTCTGCCACGAAGGAGCTGCTGCGCGGCGCGCCCGGACGCACGCTGGAGGAGCAGGCCGCCGCCGAGCGGCGCGCGCAGGCCGGGCGCCTCACCGCGATGGCGGCCCAGGCCGCACGCGGCTGACCTTCGGCCGCGTCCCGCGCCGGGCGGCGCGTCCGACTGAGGGGCGGATCACCGCGGCGTGCGCCCGTATCGTGCACGGGCCGCGACCGGTCTCTAGTACGCTTCACAAGGCGGTCGATCCGTGCTGCGCGCATCCGGCGCGCCGGGCCGTCTGGCACCGGGGCCCTCGACGATCCCCGGTCGCGTTATCCGGCGCGTTTGGGCGATCTCTCCGCAGTGGCCGCGGAGCCTTCCTCGAAACGCCGCCGATCTATGAGGAAGGTTTACGTCACTTGACGGACAATGCCGCATGCCCTGGCTTCGACGAACTCGGACTCCCCGACTCGATCGTGGACAGGCTCGCGCAGGAAGGCGTCACGACGCCGTTCCCGATCCAGGCCGCCGCCATCCCGGATGCGCTGGCAGGCCGCGACGTGCTCGGCTGCGGCCGCACGGGATCGGGCAAGACACTCGCCTACGGGCTCCCGCTGCTGGTGCGCGCCGCTGAGCGCCGCGCAGCCTCCCGCCGCCCCCGCGCCCTGGTGCTCGTGCCCACCCGCGAACTCGCCCACCAGGTGCGCGACGCGCTGACCGACTACGGCCGGCTGCTCGGCGTGCGCATCGGCGACGTCGTCGGCGGCAGCTCCTACACCCGCCAGATCAACGAGCTGCGCCGCGGCATCGAGGTGCTGGTCGCCACGCCCGGGCGGCTGACCGACCTGATCGAGCAGGGCGCCTGCGACCTCGGCGACGTCGAGCTGTGCGTGCTCGACGAGGCCGACCAGATGTGCGACATGGGCTTCATGCCGCAGGTCACCGAGCTGCTCGACCAGGTGCCCTCGGGCGGGCAGGCGCTGCTGTTCTCCGCCACGCTCGACGGCGACGTCGACAAGCTCGTCCGCCGCTACATGAACGAGCCCTCCACCCACTCGGTGGACCCGCCGGTCTCCCACGTCACCACGATGGAGCACCACCTGCTCAAGGTGCTGCCGCGCGACAAGAACCGCATCGTCACCGAGATCGCGGCCCGCGACGGGCGCACGATCCTGTTCGTGCGCAGCAAGCACCGCGCCGACTCCATCAGCGAGCAGCTCGTGGCCGCCGGCGTGCCCGCGGCGTCGCTGCACGGCGGCAAGACCCAGAGCGTGCGCACCAAGACGCTGGCCAAGTTCCGCGAGGGCCGCGTGCAGGCGCTGGTGGCCACCGACGTCGCCGCGCGCGGCATCCACGTCGACGGCATCGACCTGGTCGTCAACATCGACCTGCCCACCGGGCACAAGGACTACCTGCACCGCGGCGGCCGCACCGCCCGCGCCGGGGAGTCGGGCCGCGTGGTCTCGCTGGTCGCGCCGAACCAGCGGCGCCTGGCGCGCCGCCTGCTCGGCGACGCCGGCGTGCTGGCCGAGCAGCACCTGGTCAACCCGGGAGACGCGCTGCTCGGCGAGGTGACCGGCGCACGCGAGCCCTCGTGGGAGCCCTGGATCGAGCCGCCCGAGCCCGAGCGCCCCCGCCGCAGCCGCGGCGGAGGCAATCCCCGCCGGCGCGGCGGCAACAACCCGCGCCCCCGCGGTGAGCGGGGCGAGCGCCGCGACGGCACTCGCGACGACTCCGCCCGCCGCCGCAACGGCGAGCACACCCGCCGCGACAACCGCCCCCGCAAGCCCTACCGCGGGGAGCGCCCCAGCAGCGGTTCCGCTGCGCAGGGCCGGTTCTAGCGGCCTATAGGCGATACATGCGGCGGTCCGGCCGGGGTCTCATCCCGGCCGGACCGCCGCATGTGCGCACGGCGGGTACGTGCGTCCCGCGGTCCGAGCGCCGGAGGCGGCGGCCCCGCGCGCGGCGCTCCCGCGCCGCCCGGCGGCTCAGCCGCCGCGCGGCGCGTACATGATGACGGCGACCCCCGCCAGGCAGATGAGGGCGCCGACGAGGTCGAACCGGTCGGGGCGGAAGCCGTCGACGACCACGCCCCAGGCCAGCGATCCGGCGACGAACACCCCGCCGTAGGCCGCCAGTACGCGGCCGAAGTGGGCGTCGGGCTGGAACGTGGCCACGAAGCCGTAGAGGCCCAGCGCGAGCACGCCGGCCCCCGCCCACAGCAGGCCGCGGTGCTCGCGGACCCCCTGCCACACCAGCCAGGCGCCGCCGATCTCGCACAGTGCGGCGAGGACGAACAACAGGATCGATTTCACAGTCAGCACGCGCGGGTCTCCGTCGGTTCGTCGTCGGCTCGGGCAGCGGGACGGCCGGGCAGGGCGGCGGCGCGCAACCGGGTGCGGTCGCGCCGCCGGTGAGGCGCGCGAGATGAAAACCGTTGCCGGTACGATGCCTTGGACCGGCGGCAGTCCGTCGCCGCCGTCGCCACCGAGCGACGCGCCCCGCTCTCGACTCCCACGGAGTACCAGCGTGCCCGAACGCCCGGGTGGATCCCCACCCGCCGTCCGCACCTCCCTGGGCGACTCCCTGGCCGCCGGCTGGGACGAACCCGACGGCGGCCTGCCGCCACCCGGCTGGGGCAGGCCCCGCGGTCCGCGGCGCCTTGCCACGGTGTGGGTGTTCGCACTGTTCACCGTGCTCCTGGCGGCGGGAAACGCCTTGCTCTCGGACCGGCTGACCAGTGAGGCGTTCCTCGCCTGGGCCACCGTGTTCACCGCGATCAGCCTGCAGGCGCTGCCGTTCCTGGTGTTCGGCGTCGCGCTGTCGGCGGCGCTGACCGCCTTCGTGCCCGCGTCGTTCTACCGCCGCGTCATGCCCGCCAACCCCTTCGCCGCGGTGCCCGCCGCCGGCGCGGCCGGGATGGTGCTGCCCGGGTGCGAGTGCGCGTCCGTCCCGGTGGCCGGCGGGCTGATGAAGCGGGGCGTGGCACCGGCGGCGGCACTGACGTTCCTGCTGGCCGCGCCCGCGATCAACCCGGTGGTGCTGGTGGCCACGGCCGTCGCCTTCGCCGGCCGGCCCGAGATGGTGCTGGCGCGGCTGGCGGCCTCCTTCGGCGCCGCCGTGACCGTGGGGTGGGTGTGGGCCCGGTTGGGCCGAACCGACTGGCTGCGCCCGCCGCGCGCCGACCACGATCCGAACGCCCCGCGGCTGCAGGTGTTCCGCGAGTCGATGCTGCACGACCTGATGCACGCCGGCGGGTTCCTGGTGCTGGGCGGCCTGGCCGCGGCGACCGTCAACGTGGTCGTGCCCCGCGAGTGGGTGGCGGCGGTCGCCGACAGGCCCGTCCTCTCGGTCCTGGCGCTGGCCCTGTTCGCCGTCGTGCTGTCGGTCTGCTCCGAGGCCGACGCCTTCGTGGCCGTCAGCCTCACCGAGTTCTCGCCGACCGCCAAGCTCGCGTTCCTCGTCGTGGGGCCGATGGTCGACCTCAAGCTCATCGCGCTGCAGGGCGGCACGTTCGGATGGTCCTTCGTGCGCCGCTTCGTGCCGCTGACCCTGGCGGCCGCGCTCGTCTTCACCTTCGTGATCGGAGGGCTGCTGCTGTGAACAGGATCGCCCAGGGCATCGTCCTGCTGCTGCTCGGCGCCGGCGCGCTGAGCAGCACGCTCTTCAGCGACCTCTACCTGAACTACGTGCAGCCCGGGTTCCGGCCGTTCTTGATCGCGGCCGGCGCGGCGCTGGGCGTGCTGGGCGTGTCGGTGATCGCCGGCGAGGCGCGCGCGGCGCTGAGGGGCCTGCCCGGCCCCGACACGGCACCCGCCTTCTGCCACGCCGACTCCGACGACCACGGTGCCGGGCACGGGCACGCGACGCCGCGGGTCGCCTGGCTGCTGCTCCTGCCGGTGATCGCGGTCTTCGTCGTCGCGCCACCCGCCCTGGGCTCCTACACCGCCGAGAACGCCGCATCGGCGCCGCCGCCGAGCAGCGGCGACGGCGGGGGCGACGACCTCGCCGACCTCGGCGACCCCGCCGCGGAAGGCCCGGTCGAGATGAAGATCCAGGAGTTCATCTCCCGGGCCTGGACCGATGAGAAGCGCACCCTGGAAGGGCGGACCGTCCGCCTGACCGGGTTCGCCGTACCCAATCCGGAAGGGGAGGGCTGGTACCTGGCGCGGCTGCAGATGGCCTGCTGCGCGGCGGATGCCATCGTCAACCGGGTGCTGGTCACCAACCGCCCCGAACCCGAGGAGGACAGTTGGTGGCGGGTCGAGGGGACCTGGCAGCCGCCGGAGGGGGACCTGCGCAGCGTCCGCAACCACAGGTTCACGGTGGAGACCATGGAGAGCGTCGAGAACCCGCCCGACCCCTACGAGTAGCCGAGCGGCCCCGGCCGGCGCACGCGGACCGGCGCCCGCCGGGCGGCGGTCGGGGGCGTGTTCGACGGGTCCGTCCGCAGCGGACGGCGCACGCGGGCGCGGCCCGCTCCCGGGGCGCGCAGCGCCGTTCTTCCGGCGCGCGGCGCTGCGACGGGGACTTGGTGCCGGGGCGCCGTGCAGGAGGACGGCGACCCGGCACACACGCCCGGGCCCGGTGGCGGCGGTTCAGCGCGGTTCGAAGTCGAAGACCCCGTCGGTCTCGGCCGCCGCGACGCAGGCGTTGCTGAAGGTCTCGCCGTAGTCCACGGTCCGGCCCTGCCACACGCCGTCGGCCCGGACCCGCACCGGCGCGTACTGCATGGTGCACACGGTGGTCTGCGGTGCGGTCTCGCCGAGCGCGTCGAAGTCGCCGCCGGCGCGGTCCAGCGCCGCGCAGGCCGCCGCGGGGTCGGGGTGCGAGCCTCCGGCGGGGCGGCAGTGCAGCGTGGTGGTATCGGTCGCGTTCTCCTGGGGGCGGACGACCGACAGGCGCATCGCGGCGCCGGGCATGTGCGCCGCGCCGGACGGTGAGCCGGCGGAACCGGCCGCCCCCTCCTCGGCGTACGCGCTCGGCGCGAGTGCCGTCAGCCCCGCGATCAGCGCGAGAAGCACCGGTGTGCGTCGGTTCCGCATGTTGCCTCCTGACCGGGGCCGTCCAGCCCCGCGACCGGTTCGTTGCATACGGCTATTGAACCGCGACACAGCGTGTCCGCGCCGGGTTTTCCGGCAATCCGATACCGGGTGTCGCCGGGCGGCGGGGGAGGGGGCGAAACGGTGCGCCGTGCCCGGGCGCGGCGGCGGGCGGCGGCCGCCCGCCGCCGAAAGCGGAGCCTCGGGGCGTGTGTGCCGGGTCGCCCTCCTGCAGCGCGGCGCCCCCGGCACCACTCCCGCTGCGTTCTCGCCGGTCGGCGGGTGAGTCGGCAGGGGACCCGCCCCGACTCCCTCCCCGGCCGTGCGCAGGCGGCACCGGTCCCTGCCGCAGCGCCGCGCGCCGGAAGAAACGGCGCCTCGCACCCCGGGCGCGGGCCGCACCCGCGTGCACCGCCCGCCACGGACGGACGCATCGAACACGCCTTCAGGTGCGGGCGGGAGCCTGCTCCTGCGTGTTCTCGCGGCTCTGCGCCGGCGGCGCGCCGCCCCGTTCCTGGAGGCGGCCGCAGAGCCGGCAGCGCACCGTCTCGGGCGGCAGCGGGCAGGGGCAGTAGTGGCATGTGGTGGTGCACGCCGCGTCGTACTTGGCGAGCAGGGCGTCGCGCATGTCGTCCATCCCCTCACCCTGCCAGAGGCCGCGGGCCCCGGCGGCCCGCGCGGTCGCCGCGGCTTTGCCGTCCTTTGCGCAACCTCGGATTTCGGTCCGGTCGCCGCGGGGAAGGGACTCGGGCACGACCGCAAGGCGAGACGAGGGAGGCCTCGAAGGCCCATGGCGACCTTCCCGCGCACGCGGTTGCGGTCGATCCGCGCACGGACGACCGCCGGGTCGGTCGGCGTGGCCGCCATCATCCTGGTGTTCACCATCGCGCTGACCAGCCTGCTGACGCGCGGCCTCATCGAGCGCGAGCAGACCCTCGACGCCGGCGAGGCCGCCCGCGAGGTCGTCGTGGACATCCAGCACCGGCGGTTCGAGGGCCCGATCAGCCCGCGCGCGGGCGTCATCCGCATCCAGGTCGTCTCCGTCGACGGGGAGGTCCTCGCCTCCAGCCCCGCGGCGTCGGACACCGAGGCGCTGACCGGGGTGCTGCCCGGGAGCGGCGACGGGCCGCTCGAGGACGTCGTGTGCGACGCCGACCCGGTCGGGTGCCTGAGCGTGGTCGGCTACGAGTCCTTCGACTCCGCCTACGGCGACGTGCTCGTCTACGCCGGGGTGCCGCGCTCGGAGCTGCTGACCGGCCCGCGGCTGGAGCTCATCCTGATCGGGCTGGGCGTGGCCGTGCTCGCCTCGGTCGGGGGGATCTCGTGGTGGCAGGTGGGCCGGACCCTGCGGCCCGTCGAGGAGGTGCGCAGCGGGCTGGAGCGGATCACCGCCTCCAACCCGGACAAGCGGCTGCCGGTACCCGGCACCCGCGACGAGATCGCGGCCCTCGCCCGCACCGCCAACGAGACGCTGCGCCGCCTGGAGACCGCGCTGGACCGCCAGCGCGGGTTCGCCTCCGACGCCTCGCACGAACTGCGCAACCCGATCACCGGACTGCGCACCAGGCTGGAGGTCGAGCTGGCCGATCCCGAGGGCGGTGACCCGGTCGACACGCTGCGCGGCGCCCTCGACGACACGCTGCGCCTGGAGCGCATCGTCGCCGACCTGCTGGCGCTGGCCCGGCTGGACGCCGACGCGGCGGCCGCCGCCGAGCCCGTGGACCTGGGCGACCTCGCGGCCGCGGAGGCAGGTCGCAGGGACGGGTCGCTGCGCGTCGACAGCAGCGTGGAGCGCGGGACCTACGTCTACGGCAACCGCTCGCAGCTCACCCGGCTGCTCGTCAACCTGCTGGCCAACGCCGAGCGGCACGCCGCGGGCCGCGTACTGGTCGGCGTCGCCCGCGAGGGCGGCGAAGACGGCGACGGCGGGCACGACGACCCGCGGGAGGGCCAAGCGGTCCTGCGCGTGCACGACGACGGCAACGGCATACCCGAGCACGACCGCGAGCGGATCTTCGACCGGTTCGCCCGACTGGAGGAGTCGCGCCGCCGCGATCCCGGCGGCACCGGGCTCGGTCTGGCCATCTCGCGGGAGACCGCCCGGGCCATGGGCGGGACGCTGGAGGCGGGCGACAGCGACGTGCTGGGCGGTGCGGTGCTCACCCTGCGCCTGCCGCTGTACCGTGGCGGGGGCCGCGGGGGCGACCGCGACCGCCGGTGACCGCGGCCCGGTCCGGCGACGTCTCGCGGACCGCGGGGCCGCCGCCAGGGCGTTCGCGCCGCGGCGACCGGTTCGTCACGGCGATCCGGTTCCTCCGGGACCCGCGTGCCTGGAGAATGGTGCGGGATCGACGACAGGCAGCGCTCGACGGGCCGACCGCGCCCGCGGGCACCAGCGCAGTGCGGGGACGGGACAGGCCCTCATGTGCCATTTGGACTTGGGTATCAGCGACCGCGACGGGCACACCGTCATGTGTCTGAAAGGGGAGCTCGACCTCGCCAGCGTCGACCGCTTCGAGCAGACCGCCGCCACGGCCGAGATCGTCTACGGGCCCCGCATGCTCGTCGATCTCACGGAGCTGTCCTTCATCGACTCGGTGGGCCTGGGGGCGCTGGCCCGCCTGCACCGCCGGCTCGTCCGCGGCGGCGGCACCCTCACCGTCGTCGTCCCGTCGGGCAAGATCGACCGCATCTTCCACTACAGCGGCCTGAAGCAGGCGATGGACATCCGCACCCCGCCGGAGTGAACCGCGCGGTCCGCGGGCGCGCCCCGGCGCCCGCGCAGGCGGCCGCCTGCGCCCGCCCGGCGTGATCCCGCCTGCGGCAGCGGCGCCCGGTCGCCGCCGCCGTCGATGCGGCCGCTAACGTGGCCGGCGAACGAGCCCGGAGTGCGGCCCCGTGCGCGCGCCCTCCGGCGCCGGCGGTCCGGGCGGCGGGGGCCGCCCGCAGGGCGCGCCGCCCGACCGCCCGGATCCGAAGGAGTGCCCACGTGCCCGGACTCGTGCTGGACCTCGGGCCGCTGCGCTCCAGCCGCGCCTTCCGGGTGCTGTTCGCCTCGCGCGTGGTCGCCCTCATGGGGGTGAGCCTGACCCTGGTCGCGCTCTCGGTCCAGGTCTACCGACTGACGGGGTCGTCGCTGGCCGTGGGCACGGTCAACGCCGTCGCGGGCACGACGCTGGTCGCCGGGACGCTGGTGGGCGGCGTGCTGGCGGACCGGCTGGAGCGGCGGGTCCTGCTGCTGGCCGCCCGCGGTGGGGCCGCGGCCGTCTTCGGCGCGCTGGCGCTCAACGCCCTGGCCGACCGGCCCAGCGTGCTGGCCGTCTACGCCTGCGCCGCGGTCCTGGGCCTCGTGGACGGCGCCGGTGAGACGGCGCTGGTGGCGGTGACGCCCGCGCTCGTGCGCACCGACCAGCTGGCCGCGGCGGGCGCGCTGACGGCCATCACGACGCAGCTGTCCACCATGCTCGGGCCGTCGGCGGCCGGTCTGATCGTCGCCGGTCCCGGCGTCGCCGTCTGCTACGCCGCGACCTGGGCCGCGACCGTCGTGCAGGTGGCGCTGATGCTGGCGCTGCCGCGCCTGCCGGTCGCGGCCGGTGAGGAGGCGGGCCGCCCGCTGCGCGCGCTGCGGGAGGCGTGGCGGTTCGCGCGCCGTCACCGGGTCGTCGCCGGGCTGCTGCTCGTGGAGCTGTGCGGCGGGCTGCTCGCCCTGCCCTACGCGGTCTTTCCGGCGATGGGGGAGCAGGTCCTGCTGGGCGACGCGCGCACGGTTGGCCTGCTGTACTCGGCGCCGGCGGTGGGCGCCTCCCTGGGGGCGCTGTTCAGCGGCTGGGCGGGGCGCATCCGGCGCCCGGGCCTCGCGCTGGTCGCGGCGGGGATCGTGTGGGGCGCGGCGATGGCGGGATTCGGGGCGAGCCGGGACGCGGCGGCGGCGCTGGTGCTGCTCGGAGTCGCGGGTGCGGGGATGATCACCGCCGAGATCCTGCAGCGCGCGCTGATACAGCGGTACACGCCCGGCGCGCTGCTGGGCCGGGTGAGCTCCTTCTGGCTGGTGCTGGCGACGGCCGGCCCGGCCGCCGGCGGAGCGCTGGCCGGCGGGCTCGCCCAGGCCGTCGGCCCGTCGGCGGCGGTGATCGCCGGAGGCTCGGCCTGCGCGGTCGCCGTCGCGGGGATCGGCCTGCTGCTGCCGGGCCTGCGCCGCGCCGACCTCTCCGGAGCCGCGCCCGGCGAGGGGCCGTGACCCCGCGCTTACGCCGCGGTTGCGCCGGGCGCCCTGGAGCTTGGTGCGCCTGATTCGGACTCGGCTCCTGCCGGGTGCCGGCCGAAACGGCTGTCGCGGGAGCCACAGTGGCCTTACCCGGCTGCCGGATCGCGCAGCGGGCACTGGTCAGGGGCGCACCGGCGGCCGGTGAGATGTTGCGGACACTGCCACGCGCCGAAGTTTGCTCCGTTTGTACCTTATGCCGGAATTTACAGGGTTGACATGATGCGCTCCGCCGATCAAGACTTGCGGACAGTCGCTTAGGTAAGCATTGCCTTAGTGAGGTGTGCTTACCCTTTTTCTTGTCGTGGAGGAGGGACGTGTCCCACAACGGGATAGCGGGCACCGTCGCCCTGGTGACCGGAGCCGCTCAGGGCATCGGGCGGGCGGTGGCGGCCCGGCTGGCCGCCGAGGGCGCGGTCGTCGCCGCCGCCGACCTCGACGCCGACGCACTGGCCTCGCTGGTCGGCGACCTGCACGCGGACGGGCACAAGGCCGGGTTCTACACCGCCGACGTGCGCGACTCCGCGGCCGTGGAGCAGATGGCCGACGCCATCGAGCGCGACCTCGGCCCCATCGGCCACGCCGTCAACGTGGCCGGTGTGCTGGCCACCGGCGCGGTCGCCGAGACCCCCGACGCCCAATGGGAGCGGGTCCTGGCCGTCAACGCCACGGGGGTCTTCAACGTCTCCCGCGCCGCCGCCCGGCGGATGGCGCCGCGGGGCTCGGGCACCATCACCACCGTGGGCTCCAACGCCGCCGGCGTGCCCCGCGCCGGCATGGCCGCCTACGGCGCCTCGAAGGCCGCCGCGACCCTGTTCACCAAGTCCCTCGGCCTCGAACTCGCCCCCCGCGGCATCCGGTGCAACGTGGTCTCGCCCGGCTCGACCGACACCGCCATGCAGCGCGGCATGTGGGACGGCGACGACGGCGCCCGCCGGGTGATCGCCGGCTCGCCGGAGGAGTTCAAGGTGGGCATCCCCCTCGGCCGCATCGCCGACCCCGCCGACGTCGCCGACGCCGTCTGCTTCCTCGCCTCCTCGGCCGCCCGGCACATCACCATGCACGACCTCTACGTCGACGGCGGCGCGACGCTGCGCGCCTGAGCCCCGCGGTGCCGTCCGCGCCCCGGTCCCGCCCGATTACGCACTTCACCGACCTGGTCAGTGGGCTGTCCGCCGAGCAGGCCGGTGCCGGACAGAAATGAGAGCCGCCGGTGTTCCACCAGCGCACCGAACCCGCCGCGAAGGCGGCCGGAGACCTCCTCGACGCCTACCGCCCCGAGGCCGCGTTCCTCGCCACCCCCAGCGGCGTCGTCCTGGGCGAGGGCGCCGCGGCCGTCACCGAACGGCTGGAGGACGTGGCCGACCTGCTGGCCCGGGGGACCGCCGACTCCCCCTCCGGGCCGATCGCGATCGGCGCGATCCCCTTCGATACCGGCGCTCCCGGACGACTCGTGGTTCCGGACTCGGTGCGGACCTCGCCGCCGCTGGCCGAAAGCGGGCAGGGCGACCGCAGGCAGCGCCCGCTGCCCGGCCCGTGGACCATGCGTCCCGTGCCCGCGCCGGCCGAGCACGCCGAAGGAGTCGAGCGCGTCCTCAAGCGCCTGGCCGCCGGCGACGGCCCCGCCAAGGTCGTGCTCGCCCGGTCGCTGCGGCTGAGCGGCCCCGGCACCGTCGACGTCGGCCAACTGCTGAGCAACCTCGCCTGGCGCGACCCCGCCGGCCACACGTTCGCGGCGGACCTGCCCGCAGCGGCCGGCTCCACCCGCACCCTCGTCGGCGCCAGCCCCGAACTGCTCGTCGCCAAGCGCGGCGGCCGGGTGGTGTCCAATCCGCTGGCCGGCTCCGCGCCGCGCAGCGCCGACCCCAGCAAGGACCAGCGCAGCGCGGTGGACCTGCTCGGCTCGGCCAAGGACCGCCACGAGCACGCCGTCGTCGTCGAGGCCGTCACCGAAGGGCTGCGCCCCTACTGCCGCACCCTCGACGTGCCCGAGCCCGAGCTCGCCGGGACCGCCACCCTGTGGCACCTGTCGACCCGCATCACCGGCGAGCTGCGCGACCCCGACACCCCCTCGGCGCTGCTCGCCGCGGCGCTGCACCCCACCCCGGCCGTCTGCGGCAGCCCCACCGCCGCCGCCCGCGCCGCCATCGGCGGGATCGAACCGTTCGACCGCGGCTTCTACACCGGCGCCGTGGGCTACACCGACGCACGCGGCGACGGCGAGTGGATCGTCTCCATCCGATGCGCCGACGTCGCCGGCGACACCCTCGACCTGTTCGCGGGCGGCGGCATCGTGCCCGACTCCGACCCCGACGCCGAGCTCGCCGAGACCTCCGTGAAGCTGCGCACCCTGCTGCTCGCCCTGGGGGTCAACCAGCCCATCGACGCGCCGCAGGGCTGACGCGCCCGCCCGCGCGAGAGACCACCGACCCGAACCGAAGGGACCGCCCACAGCCATGCTCGCCGGATGCACCCCCTGGCCCGCGGAGTTCGCCGACAGCTATCGACGCCGGGGCTACTGGACGGGCGAGACCCTCGGCGCGTTCCTGCGCGACCGCGCGCACCGCTTCGCCGAGCGCACAGCCGTCATCGGCGCGGGCAGGCGCTGGAGCTACGCCGAGCTCGACACCCGGGCCGACCGCATGGCGGCCGGCCTGGCGCGCCTGGGCATCGGCGCCGGAGACCGCGTCGTCGTCCAGCTGCCCAACCGCCCCGAGGTCTTCGAGGTCGCCTTCGCCCTGATGCGCCTCGGCGCCCTGCCCGTCTACGCGCTGCCGGCCCACCGCCGGGCCGAGATCTCCTACCTGTGCTCGTTCACCGAGGCCGCCGCACTGGTCGTCGCCGACACCGACGCCGGGTTCGACTACCGCGAGCTGGCCGAGCAGGTGCGCGCCGAGACCGGCGGCCCCGAGCACATCCTGGTGGCCGGCGACACGGGCGGCCGCGCGCACATGAGGACGCTGGAGGAGGTCCGCGAGGGCGGCGGCGCCGGTCCCGGCGCCACCGCCGGGCCCGACCCGGGCGAGGTCGCGTTCCTCCAGCTGTCCGGCGGCACCACCGGGCTGCCCAAGCTCATCCCGCGCACCCACGACGACTACCTGTACTCGGTGCGCGCCAGCGCCGAGATCTGCGCGCTGGACACCGGCACCGTCTACCTCGCCGCGCTGCCCGTGGTGCACAACTTCCCGATGAGCTCGCCCGGCTTCCTCGGCGTGTTCAGCGCCGGCGGCACCGTGGTCCTGGCCCCCGACCCCAGCCCGGCCACCTGCCTGGCCGCGATCGAGGCCGAAGGCGTCACGCACACCGCCGTCGTGCCGCCCGTGGCGATGCTGTGGCTGGACGCCGCCGACGGCGGCTCCCAGGCCCACCGGGACCTGACCAGCCTGCGCGTGCTGCAGGTCGGCGGGGCCAAGTTCAACGCCGAGGCCGCGCGCCGCGTGCGCCCGACGCTGGGCTGCACGCTGCAGCAGGTCTTCGGCATGGCCGAGGGGCTCGTCAACTACACGCGCTACGACGACCCCGAGGAGGTCGTCGTCACCACGCAGGGACGGCCCATCTCGCCCGACGACGAGATCCGCGTCGTCGACAGCGACGGCACCGAGGTCGCCCCCGGCGCGCTCGGCGAGCTGCAGACCCGCGGCCCCTACACCATCCGCGGCTACTACCGCGCCCCCGAGCACAATGCCGAGGCCTTCACCGCCGACGGCTTCTACCGCACCGGCGACCTGGTGCGCACCACGCCCACCGGCCACATCGTCGTCGAAGGCCGCGCCAAGGACCAGATCAACCGCGGCGGCGAGAAGATCGCGCCCGACGAGGTCGAGAACCACCTGCTGGCCCACCCCGGCGTGCACGACGCCGCCGTGGTCGCCGTGCCCGACCGGTTCCTCGGCGAGCGCACCTGCGCCTACGTGGTGCCGCGCGGTGCCGGGCCCGCCCGCTCCGAGCTGCTGGCGTTCCTGCGCGAACGCGGCCTGGCCGCGTACAAGATCCCCGACCGGCTGGAGCTCGTCGACGCGTTCCCCGCCACCGGGGTCGGCAAGATCAGCCGGCGCGAGCTGCGCGAGGCGGTCCGGGCCGCCCACGCGCCGGCCGAGCCCGGCGCCCCGCCGCCCTCCCGGGCCGCCGCCCGGCACTGACCAGCCCCGGGAGCGCGCGCCCGCGCCCCGGCCCGCCCCACGACCCGTCGAATGGACGACCGATGCCGCTGCCGCACATCGAGCCCTACGACCTGCCCTCCGCGGCGGAGCTGCCCGACAACCGCGCGGACTGGCGCCCCGACCCCGCGCGGGCCGCCCTGCTCATCCACGACATGCAGCACTACTTCCTGCGGCCCTACTCCGCGGGCACCCAGCCGCTCGAAGGCGCCCTCGCCAACATCGCCGCCCTGCGCGAGCGCGCCCGCGCCGCCGGAATCCCCGTCGTCTACACCTGCAAGCCCGGCGACGTGCCGCCCGAGCGCCGCGGCCTCGAACTCGACTTCTGGGGCCGCGGCATGCGCGCCGACCCCGACCACTCCGACATCGCCGCCCGGCTGCGGCCCGAAGAGGGCGACGAGGTGGTCACCAAGCACCGCTACAGCGCCTTCGTCGGCACCGGCCTGGCCGAGCGGCTGCGCGGCCTGGGCCGCGACCAGCTGCTGATCACCGGCGTCTACGCGCACATCGGCTGCCTGCTCACCGCCGCCGACGCCTTCATGCGCGACATCCAGCCGTTCCTGGTCGCCGACGCCACGGCCGACTTCAGCGCCGAGGACCACCGCTTCGCGCTGCGCTACGTGTCCCAGCGCTGCGGCATGGCGCTGACCACCGGCGAGGCGGCGGCCGCTCTCGCTCCGGCGCCCGCGCTCGACTCGCGCGTGTGAGCGCCGCCCGGCACAGCACCGCCACGCCCGTCAGCGAGCACCGACCCGGTGAGTGAGAACCGAAAGGACCCCCGTGACCAACACGCCGCAGCCCCCGCCCTCCCACGACCTGGTGGGGATCGGCTTCGGGCCCTCCAACGTCGCGCTGGCCATCGGCCTGCGCGAGCAGCGCGAGCGCGCCGCCGCCGACCCCGCCACACCCCCGCTCAGCGGAGTCTTCCTTGAGCGCCAGGCCGAGTTCGGGTGGCACCGCGGCATGCTGCTCGACGACGCCACGATGCAGGTCTCCTTCCTCAAGGACCTGGTGACCACCCGCAACCCCGCCAGCGACTTCGGGTTCCTCTCGTACCTGCACGACGCGGGCAGGCTGCACGACTTCATCAACCACAAGACGCTGTTCCCGCTGCGCACGGAGTTCCACGACTACCTGGCCTGGTGCGCCGACCGCGTCGGCGACCAGGTGCGCTACGGCGCCGAGGTGGTGGGCGCCGAACCGGTCCGCGACGAGGGTGGGCGCATCGCCCAGATCGACGTCGTGGCGCGCACCGCCGACGGCGCCTGCCACCGCAGCCGCGGCCGCAACGTCGTCTTCGCGCCCGGCCTGACCCCGCGCCTGCCCGCCGGCGCGCGGCTCAGCGAGCGCGTCTGGCACAACGAGTACCTGTTGCAGAGCCTGGAGGGCCTGGACGCCGCGGCTGCCCCCCGCTCCTTCGTGGTGGTGGGCGCCGGGCAGAGCGCCGCCGAGTGCGTCGAGCACCTCTACCGCCGGTTCCCCGGGGCCCAGGTGCACGCCGTGTTCTCGCGCTACGGCTACAGCCCCTCCGACGACAGCCCCTTCGCCAACCGCATCTTCGACCCCGAGGCCGTGGACGACTTCTACGGTGCCTCCGCCGAGGCCAAGGCCGAGATCATGGGCTACCACCGCAACACCAACTACTCGGTGGTCGACCCGGACCTGATCGACACCCTCTACCAGGCCGCCTACCAGGACAAGGTCAAGGGCACCGAGCGGCTGCGGATGCACAACACCTCGCGCGTGGCCGACGTGCACGAGGGCTCCGGCGGGGTGACCGTGACCGTGGAGGACCTGGCCGGCGGCAAGCACACCGCCGTCGAGGCCGACTACCTCGTCTACGCCACCGGCTACTCCGCGGCCGACCCCCGCGACCTGCTGGGCGAGCTGGCCGAGCACGTCGTCGGCGACTCCGCGGGGCGCCCCGCCGTGGAGCGCGACTACCGGCTGGCGACCTCCGACGAGGTGACGTGCGGCATCTACCTGCAGGGCGGCACCGAGCACACCCACGGGATCTCGTCCTCGCTGCTGTCCAACGTCGCGGTCCGCGTCGGCGAGATCCTCGACGCCATCAGCGCCCGCACCGGCGCCGCCGCACGCCCCGAGGAGGCGGCCGTCTTCGGGCGCTAGCCGCCGCACCCGCCCGGCCGGCCCCGAACCGGCCCGACCGACCGGGACCCGACCGACCGAGACCCTGCGACCCGAGGAGAACACGCCGTGTCCGAAAACCCCGCCGCCGACCGGGCGGACCAGGCCGCCGAGAGCAGCGGCGAGCTGACCGCCGAGCGCGTCCGCGCCGACGTCGAGCAGGTGCTGGGCGAGCCCGCGGGCTCGCTGGGCGAGCAGGACGACCTGCTCGACCGCGGCATGGACTCGATCCGCCTGATGAGCCTGGTCGAGAGCTGGCGCAAGGCCGGTGTCGAGACCGACTTCATCACCCTGGCCGAGGAGCCCACGGTCGCCGCCTGGACCCGGCTGCTGCTCGACCGGTAACCCCGCCCCCCTCCCGAGACCGTCCCAGACCAGGAGCCGCGAGCATGAGCGCCCCAGAGGAATTCGATGTCATCGTCGTCGGAGGCGGCCCCGCCGGCTCCACCGCCGCCACACTGATCGCCGACCAGGGCCACCGGGTCGTGCTGCTGGAGAAGGAGCGGTTCCCCCGCTACCAGATCGGGGAGTCGCTGCTGCCCGCCACCGTGCACGGCGTCTGCCGCCTGCTCGGCGCCGACGAGGAGATGCGCGCCGCCGGGTTCACCACCAAGCGCGGCGGCAGCTTCCGGTGGGGCACCGCCCCCGATCCGTGGAACTTCCTGTTCGCCCTGTCGCCCGCGCTTTCCGGACCGACCTCCTACGCCTACCAGGTCGACCGGATGACCTTCGACGACATCCTGCTGCGCAACGCCGCCCGGCACGGGGTCGACGTGCGCGAGGAGTCGTCGGTGCTGGAGGCGGTCACCGGCGGCGGCCGCGTCACCGGCGTCGTCTACAGCGACCCCTCGGGCGCCCGCCGCGAACTGGCCGCCGCCCACGTGGTCGACGCCTCCGGCAGCACCGGCCGCCTGCACGCGGCCGCCGGCGGCACCCGCCACTACTCCGACTTCTTCCAGAACCTCGCCGTCTTCGGCTACTTCGCCGGCGGCGGCCGGATGCCCGAGCCCGACGCCGGCAACATCCTCTGCGCCGCCTTCGACGAGGGCTGGCTGTGGTACATCCCGCTGCGCGACGACCTCACCAGCGTCGGCGCCGTCCTCAACCGCGACCAGGCCCCCCGCATCCAGGCCGACCGCGAGGGCACGCTGCGCGCGTCCATCCAGCGCTGCGAAATCGTCCGCGACCTGCTCGGCGACACCAAGCGCATCACCCAAGGCACCTACGGCAGCGTCCGGGTGCGCCGCGACTACTCCTACGCCAACACCCGCTTCTGGGCGCCCGGCATCACCCTCATCGGCGACGCCGCCTGCTTCATCGACCCGGTGTTCTCCACCGGCGTGCACCTGGCCACCTACAGCGGGCTGCTCGCCGCGCGCTCCCTCAACAGCGTGCTCGCCGGAGACCTGAGCGAGGAGCGGGCCTTCGGCGAGTTCGAGGGCCGCTACCGGCGGGAGTACGCCGTCTTCTACGAGTTCCTCGCCGCCTTCTACGACATGCGGCAGCGCGAGGAGACCTACTTCTGGAAGGCCCGCAAGGTCACCAACATGCAGACCGACGACATGCAGGCGTTCGCCACCCTGGTCGCCGGCGCCTCCTCGGCCGAGACGGCGCTGGTGGGCGCCGACTCCCTGGCGCACCGGTTCAGCTCCTCCTCGGCCGAACTGACCGGGGCCGTGGAGCGCACGGGCGCCGCACGCACCGACAGCGGCGAGCGCATGACCGAGCTGTTCCGCGCGCCCGTGGTGGCCGACGTGATGTCGGAGATGAACCGCATCCAGCAGCGCGGCGTCACCGGCCCGGCCACCACCGAGACCCCGCTGCTGGACGGCGGCCTGGTGCCCTCCGCCGACGGCCGGCGCTGGGCCGAGCCCGACGCCGCACCCGCCTGACCCGCGCCGGTCCGCGCCCGCCCGGCGCGGACCGGCCCAGCCGTCCCGCGTTCCGCCGAATCCGGCAGGGGGCCTTCGGTGCCCGTGCCGGCCGCGTTCTCCCGAAAGCAGCGCACCATGACCCAGACCCGCCCCTCCCCGACCCCCGTGTCGCTGGCACTCACCGGTGCCCAGCGCGGCGTCTACTACGCCCATCACGTCGCATCGGCCGGCGCGGACCCCGCCGCCGGGCGCTACAACGTGGGCCAGTACATCGACCTGCCCGGCCGGCTGGACCCCGCGCTGCTGCGGGCGGCCCTGGAGCGCACCGTCGCCGAGACGGACACCCTGCGCACCGTCGTCGCAGACGGCGGGGTGCGGCCGGGGCGGGCGGGCGCCGCGGGGCCGGAGGACGGCCGGGACGAGCCGCACCAGCTCCTCCACCCCGACCTGCCCTGGGACGGGCCGCTGCTGGAGGAGGCCGACCTGAGCGCGCGCGAGGACCCGCGCGGCGCGGCGCTCGCGCTGATGCGCGCCGACATGGCCGCGCCCGTCGACCTCGCCGCCGGCCCGCTGCACCGGTTCGTGCTCTACCGCATCGGCCCCGAGCGCCACCTGTGGTTCCAGCGCTTCCACCACGTCGTCGCCGACGCCTACGCCATCACGACCTTCACCCGCCGCGTCGCCGAGGTCTACACCGCCCTCGCCTCCGGGCAGAGCCCCGAGCGCAGGTTCGGCGACCTCTCCGCGGTCGTCGCCGAGGAGGAGGACTACGCCGCCTCCGAGCGGCGCGCCGCTGATCGCGAGTACTGGAGCGCGCTGCTGGCCGACCGGCCCGAACCGCCGCTGCTCAGCGACGCGCCGCCGGCGCCCGCACCGGCCGTCGTCACGGCCGCCGGCGGGCTGGACGCGCAGACCGCCGAGCGGCTGGCCGAGCTGGGCGGGCGCTCCGGCGCCAGCTGGGCCGAGACGGTCGTCGCCGCCTTCGGCTGCTACGTCCACCGCCGCACCGGCGCCCGCGACGTCGTGCTCGGCATGCCCGCCATGGGCCGCCTGGGCTCGGCCGCCCTGCGCACGCCCGCCATGGTGGTCAACGTGCTGCCGCTGCGCCTGGGCCTGCACCCCGCCGACACCGTCGCCGACCTGCTCGCGCACACCACCGCCCGGCTGCGCGAGCTGCGCGCCCACCAGCGCTACCGGGCCGAGGACGTGCGCCGCGACCTCAGCCTGGTGGGGCGCGGAACCGCGCTGCACGGGCCGATGATCAACATCAAGGCCTTCGACTACGACCTCGACTTCGGCGGGGTCCACGGCACCGCGCGCACCCTGTCCGAGGGCCCCGTCGACGACGTGTCGCTGTCGGTCTACCGCGACACCGGCAGCGGCGGGCTGCGCTTCGAGCTCAACGGAAACGCCGCCCGCTACACCGCCGAGGGACTGGACGCGCTGCTGGCCGAGTTCGGCCGGCTGCTGCGCGGTATCGCGGCAGAGCAGGGCGCGCCCGAGCAGGCCGACCGCAGGCCGCTGGGCACCCTGGACATCGCCGACGCCGCGGCGGCCTCCGGCCCTGCCGCCGAGGTGCCCGGCGCCCCGGTGGCCGACCTGGTCGCCGAGGCCGCCCGCCGCACGCCCGACGCCCCCGCTGTGGTTGCGGGTGGTGTCGCGGTGTCGTTCGCGGAGTTGGCGGGGCGTGC